>JAZQVJ010000220.1:0-9195 GCA_045631785.1 Eubacteriales bacterium | reverse complement strand
CATCGACCTTTCATCGGTGGACATCGCCTTCGTCCTCGGTATTGACCGGGAGGCTGTCGTGGATTTTCTCACCTACACCGCCGCCGAGCGCGGTAACGAAAAGGCAAGCCGCGCACGGAAGCTCTCCTCCCTCCGTTCCTTTTTCCGTTACGTTTCCACTCTCGACAGCCGCTACGCCGACTTTGATCCTGCCAAAAACATCAAAGCGCCGAAAAAGGACAAGGCCCTGCCAAAATATCTGACCGAGCAGGAAAGCATCGCCCTCCTCAGGAGCGTGCTTGACGATACAACCTCAAGAAACCGTGTCCGCGATTTTGCGATCATCACCCTCTTTTTGAACTGTGGGATGCGCCTTTCCGAGCTTGTGGGCATCAATCTCTCGGATATCGACCGCGCCCTCCGTTCCTTGCGTGTCTTCGGCAAAGGCGCCAAGGAGCGCATTGTGTATCTGAACGACGCCTGCCGCCAAGCACTTGCCGAGTATCTTAAGATCCGAGCTGCCCTCACGCCTCTCCCAAGGGATGCCGATGCCCTCTTTCTCAGCAACCGGTCGACACGGATCAGCAACCAGATGGTACAGGTCACCGTCTATAAATATCTTCAAAAGGCCGGTCTTTCACAAAAGGGCTTCTCGGTGCACAAGCTCCGCCATACTGCCGCTACCCTGATGTACCAAAGCGGTGCCGTTGACGTGCGCGTCCTCAAGGATATCCTCGGTCACGCCCAGCTGAATACCACCCAGATCTATACCCACCTCTCCAACCGCAGCATGGAGGAGGCCATGACGAAAAACCCCCTCTCCTCCCTCACCCTCAGCGAAAAGAGCGACAATGAGTAACATCCTCGCCCCCACCCGCATATCCTGTGGATGGGGGTGATCTTTATGTCGGGAGCGACCCTTTTTTATCTTTCACCGAGAAGGCGGAAGCATTCGCGGACTCTTGTGGGGAGACGGCTCCTTGTCGTTGTGCTTGTCCTCCTTGCCCTTCTTCTGCTCTTCAACCTGCGCCTGGCCCCCCTGCTCGTTGCGCTCTCGGAGATCGAGGCCGCAAATACCGTTGAGGAGATGCTTTCAACAGCCATCACCCAGGAGATGCAAAGGAGTCCCGCGCTCTACTCCGAGCTTATCACTCTCTGCTATAAGGCCGACGGCTCGGTGGCCTCGCTCAGTGCCGATACCGCGCGCCTGCTCTCGATCCGAGCCACCCTTCTTTTGCGTGTATTGGAGGCCTTTTGGCAGGCGGGCGAGCTCGAGGCACGGGTGCCACTTTCTTCACTGCTCGGCCTGAACTTTCTCTCATCGCGCACATCTCTTGGGATACCGCTCCGCCTTGAGCGAGAGCTGAACGGCTACTTTGCCTCCACCTTTGAGGAATGTGGGATCAACCAGACTCACCACAGGATCTCCTTTTTCGTCGACGTAAAGATCGCCGTCCTCGTCCCGAGCCGCCTCCGTTACATCACCGTTCGCCGTGAATTCCCTTTTGCTGAAACCGTTATCGTCGGAGACGTCCCCGATGCCTACACCAAGATCGACCGCCTCACAGGCGATATTACCGAAGACGAAATCGACGATCTCTACGATTTCGGTGCCAATCAGTAAATTTTATTTACTTTTCGTTGCAAAAGCCGGGCGTTTGTGCTACAATGAAGCATACACAAAATAAGGATGGCAAACTGCATGAAGCTTGGAGAAAAGATACGGGCGATGCGAAAGGAGCGTGGCATGACGCAAGCGCGCCTGGCCGGGGATCGCATTACCCCGAATATGCTCTGCGAGATCGAAAAGGGGAAGGCCTCGCCCTCCCTCGACACTCTCTTTTATCTGGCCGAGGAGCTGGAGGTCCCCGCCTCCTATCTCCTTGACGAGAACGAGGACCCGGCGGGATTTTACCGCCGCCGCGCCATGCCCGAGATCAAGCGCCTGTATCTCGCCGGCCACTACGGCGAATGCTTCCGTCTATGCGATGCCCTGCCGGGCGATCCCTCGGACGAGATTGCCCTTCTTGCGGCACACGCCGCCCTCAGTGAGGGCAAGCGCGCCTTCTTTTCCGGCAACCTTGAGACCGCACTGGTCTACTTCAGCGAGGCCATTTCCTCAGCCGATATGACCTTCTACCCCACCGACGCTCTTCGCGCCTCGGCCTCTCTTTATACCGCGCTTTGCTCAAACGTCGGTGCGCCTCGCCGCGACTTTGATGAAAAATCCTATCGCACCATGGCCGCAGAAGCCACCGATAGCGAGCTTTACGCCTATATGACCGACGATCCCGATTATCCGTATGAGAACGATATGTATGCCGCCCATCAGAGGGCGCACCGCCTTCTCCGTGACCGCCGCCGCGACGAGGCACTCGTTATTCTCAAAGGGCTGGAGGAAAGAAAAAGCGAGCCGGGAGTCTCGGCCTATTTTCTCTTCCGCCTGTATACCGATATGGAGATATGCTACCGCGAGGGGCGCGATTTTGAAAAAGCTTACAAATATGCCTCAAAGCGCATGAATCTACTTTCGGCCTTTCAATCCTAAAAGCACGCTCTCCGTCAACGGACGGAGAGCGTGCTTTCCTTTTTCGCTCGTGGGGATCCTTGCCTTCGCATGTATAATGTATAATATATAATTCCATGTATAACTCTAAATTTGCTTGACAAACCTTAGGTTTGATGGTATAGTATATTTGGTGGAATTTGGGGTTTTTACCCCGACCAAAATTAATCGGAAGGAGAAGATTTGCAAAAACGCAAATCGGGAATTCACTTTGGACAAATACAAGATCTCCAAAACCTCCTGTGTCCTGCCCTCTGCCGAAGAGCTAAAGGCCACCCTCGGTGCCTCGCTCAACTCGAATACAAGGGCGGATCTCGGTACCTTGTTCGACACCGATACCTTTGTCGAGCTTGGCACCTTTACGAAGCGCAAATTCTGTGAGTATCAGGGGCTTGTGCATGATGAGGCTCTTGAGGGTGTCGTTTGCGGCTACGGTGCCGTGGACGGTCGCCTTGTTTACGCCTTCGCTCAGGATGCCGACCGGATGAAGGGGGCTCTTGACGAAAATCACGCGAAAAAGATCTGCGCCCTTTACGATATGGCCATGAAGAACGGCGCCCCCGTCATCGGTCTTTTCGACTGTGCGGGTGCTGACATTTTCGAGGGTGCTGCCGCCCTTGCCGCCTACGGCCGCATTATGAAGTCGGTCTCGGCCGCTTCCGGCGTTATCCCCCAGATCGCCATCGTCACCGGCAACTGCATCGGCACCTTCGCCGCCATTGCTGCGATGTTCGACTTCGTGATCAAAACGGCGAACGCCAATTTCTACGTCACCTCGCCCGAGTTTGCCGGCACGGCCGCCTCGCAGGCTCCGGTCGCCTCCCTCTCTGCCGAGGATCGCAAGGTGGCAATGCTCCGCGTTCGCAACCTGATCGGCTATCTTCCCGATAAGGCTGGCGACGGCATTGACATTATGGGCTCGGCCGACGGCTTTGACCGTATGCTCGGCAACCGCGATTTCGGCGGTGACGTCGTCGCTGCCATCGCCGCGATCGCCGACCACGGCATCTACCTCGAGACCTCGGGCGATTACGCGCCTGTTCTCACGACGGCATTCGCCACCGTCGGCGGTGTGAAGTGCGGCTTCGTCGGCACCTCCTATACCGTTGACGAGGGGCGTCTGACCTCTGCCGCCGCGCGCAAGGCCGCCCGCTTTATCGAATTCTGCGACGCCTTCTCGATCCCCCTCATCACGCTGGTTGACTCGATGGGGCTTGCCATCAATGACGAGAATGAGAACGCGCCCTTCTCCGCCGATCTTGCAAGACTGGCCATGGCCTACTCGAAATCGGTCAACCCGAAGGTTACAGTGATCCTCGGACATGCCATCGGCGCCTCCTTCGCCCTCCTTGGCTCCAAGGCTCTCGGCGCTGACGTCGCCTATGCTCTCGACAATGCCGAGATCGGTGCGCTTTCCACCGAGGCCTCGGTGGCTTTCGCGTGGAACGATCTTATCAATCCCGACAAGACGCGTGACGATCTGAACGCCGAGTGGAGAAAATCGCTGGCATCTCCTGTGGCGGCCGCCTCGCTCGGTGAGATCGACGACATCGTCAGCGTGAGCGAGCTGCGCCTCTGCATTTGCTCGGCGCTCCAGATGCTCGCCGGCAAAGCCCCGGTCCGCCCGCGTCTGCACAATGTGAATCCTCTGTAAGGAGGGCCGTGATGCAAACCTTAATGCTTCCCTTGCTTGAGATCACCGCCAACCAAAAGAATATCCCCTTTGGAGAAGCCGCACTCTACGGATTGCAAATGCTCCTCATCGGTATGGCCATCGTGTTTGCCGTGCTTGCCCTGCTTTGGGGAATTCTTGAGATCTCCGGCCAGATATTCAAAAGGATGACGGCCACTCCCGCCCCGAAGGTCGAGAAAAAGCCCGAGCCGGTCGCCGTGGCAGAAGCCTCGCTCACCGAGGATCTTGAGCTGATCGCCGTTCTGACAGCCGCCGTAGCCGCTATGGAATCTGCCCCCGCCGCCCGCTTCCGCGTGGTGTCCTTCAAAAGAAAATAATCTGATCCGCCCTTGCGGAGAATAGGAGAATGGAAATGAAAAAGTACAATATCACGGTCAACGGCACCGCTTACGAGGTCATGGTCGAAGAGGTGGTGGGCGATTTTACAGCCCCCGTTGCTACCCCTGTGGCCACCCCTGTAGCCGCCCCGGCTCCTGCCCCTGCGGCTGCTCCTCTTGCCGTTAAGAAAGCCGATGCACCGAAGCCCGCAGCTCCTGCGGCTGCTCCTGCCGGCGCTACCACCGTCAGCTCGCCGATGCCCGGCACCATCCTCGATGTCAAGGTCGCCGTCGGCGCCACCGTCAAGAAGGGCGACGTGCTTTGTGTGCTTGAGGCCATGAAGATGGAAAACGATATCCCCTCTCCCGCCGATGGCAAGGTCGTTGCCGTAAGCGTCCAGAAGGGTGCCACGGTGAACGCCGGTGACGTTCTCGTTTCGCTCGGCTAATAGCGAAAGGAGATCTATCCGATGGGTGAAATTTTTGAAAACATCGGGAATTTTCTGAGCAAGACCGGCGTTGCCCGGCTTTTTACTGACTTTACGGGAAGCGGTTGGAAGACGCTTGTGATGTACGCGATCATCGTCGTGCTCTTCTACCTTGCCATCGTAAAGAAGTTCGAGCCGATGCTGCTGCTCCCGATCGCCTTCGGTATGTTGCTGGCCAACCTGCCGGGCGCCGAGCTGTATCACTCGGAATTTTTCTTCGATGATTACTACATTTCCTTTACCGAGTCCGGCACCGTAGAAGGTATCTTTGCACAGGATATGACTGCCTTTCTCGATGCCGTTAAGGCCGCCTTTGGCGACACCGTCTACTCGATTGAGGAAGGTACCTGCCGCCTTGACCCCGCCGTGATCGGCGACCGCATGGCCGAGTTCACCGCGATTTTTGAAGAGCACCTCGGTGACGTTGCCAAGCTCAAGGAATCGGGTGACAGCACGCTCATCCAGATCAAGCTGTCCACCGTTCTCAAGCAGGTCATCAACAACGGCGGTCTTCTCGATATCCTCTATCTCGGCGTTAAGCTCGGCATCTATCCCTCGCTGATCTTCCTCGGCATCGGTGCGATGACCGACTTCTCTCCCCTGATCGCCAACCCGAAGAGCCTGCTTCTCGGTGCGGCGGCACAGTTCGGCGTTTTTGCCGCATTCTTCTTCGCTTTGATCTTCGGCTTCTCCCCTACCCAGGCTGCCGCTATCGGTATCATCGGCGGTGCTGACGGACCGACGGCCATCCTCGTGACCAAGACTCTGGCGCCCGAGCTTCTCGGTGCTATCGCCATCGCGGCTTACAGCTACATGGCCCTCATCCCGATGATCCAGCCCCCGGTAATGAAGCTTCTGACCACGAAGCGCGAGCGCTCGATCGTTATGACGAGCCTGCGCCCCGTCAGCAAGACCGAGAAGGTCATCTTCCCGATCCTCGTTACCCTTATCGTCGTTCTGATCGTTCCCGATGCCGCGCCCCTTGTCGGCTTCCTGATGCTCGGTAACCTCTTCAATGTCAGCGGCGTGACCGACCGTCTTTCGAAGACCGGCCAGAACGAGCTGATCAACATCGTGACGATCTTTCTCGGTGTCTCGGTCGGCGCTACCGCCGTCGCGGAGAACTTCCTCGCCTTCGATACCATCAAGATCATCCTGCTTGGTCTTTTCGCCTTTATGCTTTCTACGACAGGAGGCCTTCTCTTCGGTAAGCTGATGTGCTTCCTCACGAAGGGCAAGATCAACCCCCTCATCGGCTCGGCGGGTGTTTCTGCGGTTCCTATGGCGGCCCGTGTCGCGCAGGACGTCGGTCGTAAGGATAACCCCTCGAACTTCCTCCTGATGCACGCCATGGGGCCGAACGTGGCCGGCGTCATCGGCTCTGCCGTTGCGGCTGGCATCTTCCTGACCTGGTTTGCTTAAGCCTTCCTAAGTATTGAGAAAGGAAAATTACAATGTCTAAAGTACTTCTTACCGAAACCGTACTCCGCGACTCTCACCAGTCGCTGGCCGCAACGAGAATGACGACTGAGGAAATGCTCCCCATTCTCGAGGCGATGGATGCCGTCGGTTATCACTCGCTCGAGGCTTGGGGAGGCGCGACCTTTGATGCCTGCCTCCGCTACCTGAACGAGGATCCTTGGGAAAGACTGCGTACCATCCGCAAGCGTGTGAAGAACACCAAGCTCCAGATGCTTTTCCGCGGTCAGAACATTCTCGGCTACCGTCACTATTCCGATGACGTTGTTGAATACTTCGTCAGAAAGTCGCTTGCCAACGGCATCGACATTATCCGTATCTTTGACGCGCTGAACGATCCCCGCAATCTTGAGACCGCCATCAAGGCGACTATCAAGGAGGGTGGCCACGTTCAGGCCGCTATCAGCTACACCACGAGCCCCGTCCACAACAACGAGTTCTTCGCGGCCTATGCCAAGCAGCTGGAGGATATGGGCGCCAACTCAATCTGCATCAAGGATATGGCAGGACTTCTTAAGCCCTACGATGCTTACCAGCTCGTCAAGGCCATCAAGGGTAGCGTTAAGGTTCCCGTCCAGCTCCACACTCACTACACCTCGGGCCTTGCCTCGATGACCGTCTTCAAGGCGATCGAGGCCGGTGTCGATATTGTCGATACCGCGATCTCCCCGATGGCCATGGGTACCTCCCAGCCTCCCACCGAGGCCATTGTCGCCACCTTCGCCGGTACTCCCTACGATACCGGTCTTGATCTTGAAAAGCTCGACGCCGTTTCCAAGTTCTTCACCGGCATCCGCCAGAAATACCTGGAAAGCGGCCTCATCGACCCGAAGGTGCTGAAGGTCGACGTCAACGCCCTTCTCTACCAGGTTCCCGGCGGTATGCTTTCGAACCTTGTCTCGCAGCTGAAGGCGGCAGGCAAGTCGGATAAGCTTGACGAGGTGCTTGCCGAGGTCCCGCGCGTGCGTGCCGATGCCGGCTATGTGCCGCTGGTCACCCCCACCTCGCAGATCGTTGGCACCCAGGCGGTCAGCAACGTTCTCTTTGGCAGATACGCCAGCACCACCAAGGGGTTCCGCGGCCTTATCCGCGGCGAATACGGTAAGACTCCCGTGGATATCAACCCCGAATTCCGCAAGAAGATCATCGGCGACCTTGAGCCGATCGATCACCGTCCCGCTGACGATCTTGCCCCCGAGATCGACAGTCTGCGTGAGCGTGTCATGCCCTACGCCGAGCAGGATGAGGACCTCCTCTCGCTTGCACTCTTTGAGAATGTGGCCATCAAGTTCTTTGAATGGAGAAAGAAGCAGCGCCACAAGCTCGATGCGAACAGCGACGCCGAAAACGGCGTGCATTCGGTCTAAACCGCAGTGGGCGGTCTGCATATCTGCAGGCCGCCCATAATTATACGAAAAAAGAGCAGACAGATGTCTGCTCTTTTTTCGGTTATGACAAAATGCGAGGCTCCTTAATTTCTTGGAAAAATGCTATCGTCACTATTATTGTTTTTGTCTTGCCCCGCATACGGGAACTGCCGTGCAAGCTCCTCGCGGCGACGCTCTTCCTCCTCGCGGCGACGCTCCTCCTCGGCACGAATACGCTCCTCTTCCTTCCTCTTGGCGTCCTCCGCATCACTCTCAAGCTTTTTCGTCTCGGCAATCGCGGCGATCTCCTCGTAGGTGGCATCGCGCTCCATCGCGGCCAGGAATTGGTCACCATCCATCGTTTCATGCATCAGGAGGAATTCGGCAACGAATTTCAGCTTATCGGCGTGAGCCGCAAGGATCTCCCGGCACTTCTTATACGCATCGTCGATCAGCGCACGGATCTCGTCGTCGATCTCTGCCGCCGTCTTCTCGGAGTAATTCTTCCCCGAGGAGAAGTCACGGCCGAGGAAGACCTCGTCGTTCGAATGCTCGGAGCCGTAAAGCACGGTGCCGAGCTTTTCACTCATACCGTATTTCGTCACCATATTTCTGGCAACGGCGGTCGCCTTCTGAATATCGTTCGAGGCCCCCGTTGAAATATCGTCAAGCACCAGCTTTTCGGCTACGCGCCCGCCAAGTGACACAACGATATCGTCAAGCATTTCCTTGCGGGACATCACCATACGGTCCTGCTCGGGAA
Organism: Eubacteriales bacterium; assembly: GCA_045631785.1. Lineage (GTDB taxonomy): Bacteria > Bacillota > Clostridia > Oscillospirales > CAG-272 > UBA1740. Next base: position 543 of record JAZQVJ010000220.1, on the reverse strand, counting down.
CGCGGAGCGTCACGCCGCCCGCCGAGCCCGAGGGAATGATCGTGATATGCTTTACGGGATCGGAATGATCGCAGTAATAGGAAGCCACAGCATGACCTGCCTCGTGGTAAGCACAAAGCTTGTTGTCATATTCGGTACGCACCTTGGCACGCTTCTTCGGGCCGAGAATGACCTTCATATAGGCATCGTGTACGTCATCCCCCCGGATCAGTGAGCGCCCATGCCTCGCGGCAAGAAGCGCCGCCTCGTTCAAAAGATTGGCAAGATCTGCACCGGTGAATCCCACCGTCGTGCGTGCAACGTGGGCAAAATCCACGCTTGAGTCGAAGGGCTTGCCCTTGGCGTGGACCTTCAGGATCTCTTCTCTGCCCTTGATATCGGGGTAATTAACAGTCACCTGGCGGTCAAAGCGACCGGGGCGTAGGAGGGCGGGATCGAGAATGTCGGGGCGGTTCGTGGCAGCGATCACAATGATCCCCTCGTGCTTATCAAAGCCGTCCATCTCGACAAGGAGCTGGTTAAGCGTCTGCTCGCGCTCGTCAT
>JAZQVJ010000219.1:0-3937 GCA_045631785.1 Eubacteriales bacterium | reverse complement strand
CCCTTTTGCCTTTGCACGCAAAAGACGTGCGGCCTGCTCCACCGTTGCCTTGAAAGCGACGTTGCCGCGTTAAGACGGGCGAGGAACGAGGGGAGGATCCAGGTCTACCGCTGCTACATGGGCCTTTACGAGGCTGTGAGCCCGATCTATCAGGACAACGCGCTCCTCGGATTTCTGATGATGGGCCAGGTGCTGGAGGACGTGCCGGGTGAGCGAGAGCGTGTGGCAGCGGGGCTGTGCGCCCGTGGCGCCAGCCCCGAGGAGGCCGAGCGTGCTGTTGCTGAGATCCCTATCTGCTCACAGGCCACCATGGAGGCCTTTGGTAAGATCATGACGGCGTGTGCCGGGTACATTGCGCTCTCCAACCTTTTGCGGGCCAACGGCGAATCCCCCGCCGAGGCGGCCCGTGCCTACATCGAAAACCACTACGGCGAGCACGTGACGATCGACAAGCTCTGCCGCCGCTTTCACTGCTGCCGGGCGACAATGACGGCCACCTACAAGCGGACGTACGGCGAAACCGTTACGCAGTCGCTCTCGCGCATCCGACTTGAAAATGCAAAGAGAATGATCGCGGCCGGTGCCACGGTGACCGAGGCGGCCACGGCCTGCGGCTTTGCCGATCCCTCATATTTCTCAAAGTGCTTCCGCCGTGTTTTTGGCCACTCGCCAAGCGACGACCGAGGCCATGACAGAGAGAAAAGCTCTTAGTTTTGTTTACATTTTTTGAAAAAAGGCGGCCGACGGCCGCCTTTTTTGTTTTTATGCAGACAGAATCAGGGTGTCAAACGGTTCGGCCCACGGAACAGGAACATCGCTTCCTTGATCGCGGTGCCCGTCAGGAGCATGGTGAGGCGGTCGACGCCGAGGCCGAAGCCGCCGTGAGGGGGACAGCCGTAGCGGAAGAACTCGGTGTAGAACTTAACGTCCTCGGCGAGGCCCTTTTCGGCAGCCTGACGGCAAAGAACGTCATAGCGATGCTCACGCTGGGCGCCCGTGGTGATCTCGACGCCGCGCCAGATAAGGTCGTAGCCCATCGGCACGCCGCGCTCGTCACGCATATGATAGAAGGCACGCTTCTCGGCGGCGTAATCGGTGATAAAGAGGAACTCGTGACCAAACATATCAAGCGAGAGCTTGGCCGTCAAATGCTCGGCATCGGTGGTAAGATCCCCCTCCTCTCCGGCGGGACACTCGTAGCCGTAGCGCGACTTGAGCTCGGCATAGACGTCCGAAAGCTTCATGCGCGGGAAGGGGAGAGTCGGGACGACGACGGGAATGCCGAAGACACGCTCGATCTCGTCACCGTGCTTCTCCTTGACCTCGGCGAGGGCGGCGGTGAGCAGCTCCTCCTCAAGCGCCATCACGTCATGGAAGGAGTCGATATAGCTGAACTCAAGGTCAAAGCCCGTGAACTCGGTGGTGTGCTTGTTGGTGAAGGACTTCTCGGCGCGGAACACCGGGCCGGTCTCAAAGATGCGCTCAAAGCCCGCGGCCATAGCCATCTGCTTATAGAACTGAGGGCTCTGGGCAAGGTAGGCCTTGCGGTCGAAATAGGTAAGCTCAAAGACGTCCGCCCCACTCTCGGAGGCAGCGCCGATCAGCTTCGGCGTATGGATCTCGGTGAAGCTGCGGTCGCAAAGGAAGCGGCGCATCGCGTTGACGAAGGTCGACTGAACACGGAACATCAGAAGGTTCTTCTCGCTCCTTAAGTCGATCCAACGGTAGTCAAGGCGCGTATCGATGTTCGCATCCGGGCCGATCGGAATAGCGGCGGCCAAGGAATCGACCGACATCGTTTCGGGGAGCATCTCACGCCCGCCGAGCTTGACATACTCGTTCTCGACCACGGTACCCGTGACGGTCACGACCGACTCGAGCATCAGCTCGTCCACGATCGCAGCGAGGGCCGGGGACTTCTCCTTCTCGATGGTGAGCTGGAGCTTGCCCGTTACGTCACGGATGACGAGAAACGCCATCGTGCGCTTATTGCGGATGTTTTCGATAAAGCCGCGCACACGGCAAACGGTGCCCGGCACGATATCCTTGATATACGTCCTATTCATAGCTTGTCCTCCAAGTGGTTTTACCTATTTATTGTAGTATGTTTTCAATCAAAAATCAAGAGGTCTTAGCGATTTTCCTCGGGGAAGTAGCGAGCGCACTCGCGGACGACGAGGGCGGCGCCCTCGGCGGCGGTGGCAACCGGAAGCGTGGCGCCTGCGGCCAGCTTATGGCCGCCGCCGCCAAAGGCGAGGCAGAGGGAGGCCACGTCCGCCCCGACAGAACGGAGCGACAGGCGCACGGTGCCGTCGGCACGCTCACGGACAAGGGCGGCGATCTCGACACCACTCCGCGAGCGAACCGTGTCGATCACGCCGTCAAAGTCGCGCTCGGTAAGATGACGGTCGGCAAGGTCCGAAAGGCTGACGGCAAGCACCGAAAGACGGCCGCCGTAATGCTGCTTGGCCATCGTGACGGCCGCAGCCATCGCGCTGAGCTCGCCGTCCGTGCGGATGTCGAAGAGGCGGCGCGAGATTTCGGCACCGTCGATGCCCGTCGCAAGGAGTGCCGCCGCGGCGCGATGGGCGGCAGGGGTGGAATTGCGGAAGCGGAAGCCGCCGGTGTCCGAGGCGATGGCGGCATAGAGGGGGGCGGCGACCGACGGATGGAGCGAAAGACGGCCGCCGTCCGAAAGAAGATCGTACAGCACCTCCCCGACCGACGAGGCCTCCCCACAGGTGTAGGTGGGGGCGAAGGGGGTGCCGATCTCGTGATGGTCGATCGAGAGAACCGCCTCGGCGCGCTCGACGAGGGGAGCGGCCGGCCCGGTCTGTGCGAGCGATGCGATATCGACACACACGATCTCCCGCGGCTCGCCCTCTGCGAACGGCACGCCCTCGGTCAGGAAGGACAAGCGCTCGGGAATCGGCTCGGGGGCCAGGAGGGCGGCGGGGATGCCGCGCGCGCGGAGGGCGCGGACCACTGCCACGGCGCTCCCGACGGCATCCCCGTCGGGATTGCGGTGCATAAGCACGGCAGGGGCGCGGAGGGCCGTCAGCCTCTCCAGCACCTCTCCTCGGTCAAGGAGGCGGATCTCACTCATCTCGCCCCTCCGCACTCTCCTTCCCCGTGCCGATCTCCTCAAGGATACGCGAGATCTTGGCACCGTGGGCGATCGAGCCGTCGGCATAGAACAGAAGCTCGGGCGTTTGGCGGAGGTTCAGCGTCATGGCGAGATGACGGCGCAGCATTCCGTGCGCGGCGCGCAGGCCCTCGCCGGCGGCAGCGGCATCGCCGAGCGCCGAATAGTAGACACGCGCGACCTTCAGGTCGGGAGCCACCTCGCAGCGTGTGATCGAAACAAAATTGTCAAGGATGCGGGGATCGCGAGCATCGCGCAGGCAGATGGCAAGCTCCTCGGCTACGGCATCGTTGATCCTACCTCTTCTGTAACCGGACATTGATACGTCTCCTTTTAGAAATTTTTATACAAGGGGGATGGCTACGCTCAGCCAATGGAAACTACGTCAAAAGAATTCCCCGAAAGATCGCCGAGCATACGGTGGGCCACACGGCGGAAGGAGGCAAGCCCGTCGGTCACGAGGAAGCGGAGAGTGCCACTGCCATTCGCCCTAAGCGTCGGAAGGAGGGCGCGGACGGCGGCGGCACCGCAATCGACAAGGCGAGCCCCGGGAAGGACGCTTGCGATATGGGGGGCAAGCCAAGGGAAATGGGTGCATCCGAGAAGGACGGCCTCGGGGTGCAGCTCGCGAAGGGGGGCCAGGGTGCGCTCGGCAACGAGACGCGGAATGGCATCGTCGGGATCGACGAGCCCCGCCTCGGCCAAGGCGACAAAGAGGGGGGAAGCGAGCGAGCGCACCGCGGCCGTGGGGGCGGCGGGCTCAAGGCGAGGGGCAAAGGGGTTGCTCCGCAC
>JAZQVJ010000218.1:0-2172 GCA_045631785.1 Eubacteriales bacterium | reverse complement strand
CCTCGTTGACCGTCCCATCCTTATCCATTCGGGTAATAAACACCACGGCGACACGCCGATGGTATCTGGCACACATTTGCATTTTTACACACTAAACCTTTACAGAGATCAATTCCCCCCGATAAGATCAGAAAGAGGGAGAACACGGTGGTAGATACGAGCGACCCAAGACGTCTCGATTTCAATGAAGTCAAACCCGATAGCCGAATCAAGGAGCGCAACGAGCTGAACAACGACCCACGAGATGAGAAGCGCCACCAAAAGGGCCAGCGCAAGGCCGAGCACACGGTTGAGCGTGCCGATCAGCGGGATCTTCATCACGATCTTCGAGAGTGGCTTTGAGAAGAAGCGAATCAGAATATACGAGGCAATGAAGAGAACAAGGAAGGCGATCGCCGAGCCAAGGAAGCCGGCAATCGCACCGGCGGCACCCGCCGTAAAGCTCTCAATAGCGTTACCGCCCTCCAGAACGGCAGACGAGGCCATCCCGTAGAGGTCTACGCCGAAGAGACCGGCCGCGCGCTGCAGATTTTCCGGCACCGAGCCGACGAGATCCTCCGCCGTTGGAACAGGCCCGACAAGATCACGGATCGCCGAAGCGATCGCCTCATGCATCGAGGAATACAGAAATCTTTCCTTAATAAAAGTGCCAAGCGCACGGTAAAAGCTGACCGAGAGAATAAGGCTGACAAGGGTAGCGCCGCCCTTCAGCACCATCCCGACAAGGCCGCGCTTCCATCCCTTGGTCAAGCCGATAACCAGTATGAGCAGAAGAATAAGATCAAAAATAAGATTGCCGGGGATCATAATAGTTCCTCCCAATGTTTTTTCGTTTGATGACGTTTTCAGATACCCTATCAGTACGTTAGTAATAACGATTATACACCGCCTCTCGGCATAAGTCAAGAGAGGTCACCGAAGGACTACGTTTCTTTGACCAAGAATACGGTAAAGCTTCCCTAAAAGCTCGCCCTCCGCAGCCACACGCCGCCCGGGAACCGTGACGTACCGTTCAGCCGAGGCATCGTAAACCACGACCTCGGTCTCACCGGGATACCGTTCGGTCTCGCGGAGCGCCAGCCGACATTCGTCCGTATCGAGCGACGGAACGCGCAAAAAGAGGCGTTGCGGCTTGTCGGAGGCCGTTTCCTTCACCTCCCCGGTATCCGAGTGAAGCAGTGTCACCGAGGAAACGATCAGCTCGGGGGCTTCCCCCTCCTTCGAGGAGAGCTTGCCCTTCACTGCCACGGCCGTATCCGCGACGAGCAAGCGATCGAGCGAGGAAAGCTGCTTCGGGAACACGATGCCGTCGATCTCGCCGTAGCGGTCCTCGAGGGTGATAAAGCACATCGTTGAGCCGTTTTTGAGCGTTTTATTGGTACGGCGGGAGATCACGCCTCCTACGGTGACGTATGCTCCCTCGGTATATCGCGCAGCCTCTCCCTCCTCACCAAAGCCCTCAAGGATATCGGCGATCGGCACGCAGGAGAGGGCGCGCATATGCGTGCGGTAGTCCTCGATGATATGCCCCGAGAAATACATGCCGGAGCTTTCCTTTTCGAGAGTCAGAAGCTCGCGGATGCCGAACTCCGGGATGTCGGGATACCGGTATTCGGTGGGAACCTCAGGCGCTCCTCCTAACGAAAAGATATCCATTTGCCCCGTAACGCCGGCGCGGTCGCGGTCAAGGATCTCGTCGATCATTTTCTCATACACGGCAAGGAGGCGCGAGCGATAAACGCCCAGGCGGTCAAACGCACCGCATTTAATAAGCGCCTCGACCTGGCGGCGGTTGAGATCCCTCCCCTTCATACGCTCAAGGAACTCCTCAAAGCTTGTAAAGGGGCGCTTTTCGCGTTCGGCGAGGATGGCCTCAACGAAGGGGCGGCCAACATTGCGAATAGCCAGAAGGCCGAAGCGGATGTTCTCTCCGCTGACCGAGAAGGTCATACGGCTCTCGTTGATATCGGGGGGAAGCACCGCGATCCCGTCCTTCGTGGCCTCGGCAATATACTCGGCCGTCTTGGTGAGGTCACCAAGCACCGAGGTGAGGAGCGCCGCCATATACTCGCGCGGATGGTGCGCCTTCAGATACGCCGTGCGGAAGGAGAGAGTGGCATACGCCGCCGCGTGGCTCTTGTTAAAGGCGTACTGGGCAAAGCTCAGCATGCG
>JAZQVJ010000217.1:0-2799 GCA_045631785.1 Eubacteriales bacterium | reverse complement strand
TTTTGCCGACGCTTTAAGGAAAATCACCCCGGTCTGCCGCTTGTCGCCGCAGCGTCACGCGGCTCCCCGCTTGACCTTGACGCGCTTTACGCCGTGACCGACAACATTCCTCTGCGCCCGATCGCTACCATTCGCGTTGTCGAGATCCTCCTCGAGCTCCGTCGCCTCTATACGGGGCGCGACGTCAATGAATGTCGCGTGGGTGGGGCGCTCCTCCTGACACCCTACGCCCACATGGCACGCTGCCATCACCGTTGGCTCCTTTTCTCAACACACGGCCTTTCTCTTTTGCGGCATCTTGGCGAGGCATATCCCCGCGAGGTCTCCTCCCGTGAGCTCGCCTTATGCACGGGTACACCCTACGGAAAACGGACGAGTGCGGCCGTGCGGACCATGATCTCGGAGATCAACGCCCGTCTTGTGCGTATCACAGGGCACCCCATCATCCTTCGCGGAAAGCAAGGATATACCATCCGTATCCCCTGATGCGGCAAGAAACAAGCCGCCCCCTGCATATACTGATAGAAACCGACGAATCTATCTATGCAAGGGGGCTTTTTCTATGCCACACGTTTTTTCCTTTTCGCCCTTCCATCTTATTTACCTGCTTCTTGGGATCGGTACGGCGCAGGGCTTCCCTCCTCCTTTGCCGAAGGACGAGGAGCACCGCCTTTTTGAAAAAATGAAGGAGGGCGACCGCGAGGCGCGCAAGCGCCTCATTGAGCACAACCTGCGCCTTGTGGCGCACGTGGTACGTAAATATTACACCTCCTACCAAAATCCCGACGAGCTGGTGTCGATCGGCAGTCTTGGTCTTGTGAAGGCGATCGATACCTTCTCCGACAAGAACGGTGCGCGCTTTGCCACCTATGCGGCAAAATGCGTGCAAAACGAAATTCTGATGTTTTTCCGTTCGCAGAAAAAGCTGTCCTACGAGGTCTCGATCAATGAAACGATCGACGTTGACCGCGACGGAAATCCGCTTACCTACATAGACGTCATCAGCTCGGACGAGAATATCACAAGAGATCTTGACCTCAGGATCCACGCCGAGCGCGCCTACCGACTGATCGACGAGGTGCTCGACGAAAGAGAACGATGTGTGATCGTTTTGCGCTACGGACTCGGCAAGGCGCCCGCCATGACACAGCGCGAGGTGGCCGACCGGATGAATATCTCGCGATCCTACGTCAGCCGCATTGAAAAGCGCGCGCTCCAAAAATTAAAGGAGCATTTTGGACCGTTTATTCCTTCCTTTGAGGATGCGTAGTATAAAAAGCGCCGTTTTGCCTCACAATAGTGGACAGAGACATTCCTGAAAGGAGAAATGCGTATGTTCATGGACAGACTCGCCCTGATCCTTGCGATCATCGGCGGCATCAACTGGGGCAGCATCGGTCTTTTTCAATTTGACATCGTGGCTTGGATCTGCGGCGGCCAGACCTCGATCGTTTCCCGCATCGTTTATGTTGTGGTCGCCCTTGCCGCGCTCTGGTGCGTTTCCCTCCTCTTCCGTACGGGAGAAGAGACCGAAGTCACCTCGCGCAACGACTAATCGGATCCCCCCTCGGCTCACCCGCCTTTGCAGGTATGCCTTGGGGGGATTTTTCTATATCCCAAAAGCTATGCACATCATACACTGAAAACGGACGACAAATTTTCATGCCGTGATTAAGCGGTGGAATTTTGAGCCAAAATAAGTATGTATTCTCATGAAAGGAACGCGCAAAGCGATGAACGTCAAACGCGGTGACATCTATTATGCCGACCTGTCTCCCGTGGTCGGCAGTGAGCAGGGGGGGCTCCGCCCTGTGCTTATCATACAAAACGACATTGGAAACCGATACAGCCCGACCGTGATCGCCGCGGCGATCACCAGCCGCATGGACAAGAACAAGCTCCCAACGCACATTGAGATCTACGCCGCCCGTGCGGGACTGCCGCGCGACTCGGTCATTCTTCTTGAGCAGATCCGCACCCTCGACAAGCGGCGCCTGCGTGAGAAGATGGGCCACCTTGACGAGTCGGCGATGGCACGCGTCAACGATGCGATCTCGATAAGCTTCGGTCTTTCGGCCGAGGGGACGCCCTACCATACATCCGAGAGACTCCCCGTGGGCGAGGGGACGGGAGGGATCCCCGAAGTTTTTTAGGACGATGCCACATATTCTTTCCCGACACTCTTGATTTCGGTAAAAAAATATGGTATAGTATCTCTTGTGTGATATTACCGAACGCAAAAGGAGAAAGAAAATGGCACTCGTTACTACCAAGGAAATGTTCAGAAAGGCCTACGAGGGCGGCTACGCCATCGGCGCCTTCAACATCAACAACATGGAGATCATCCAGGCGATCACCGAGGCTGCGGAGGAGGTCAAATCCCCCGTTATCCTTCAGGTTTCCGCCGGCGCCCGCAAGTATGCGAAGCACGAGTATCTCATTGCCCTCGCCAATGCGGCCGTCAAGGACAGCGGCATTGACCTCGCCCTGCACCTCGATCACGGTGCCGACTTTGAGATCTGCAAGTCCTGCATTGACGGCGGCTTCACCTCGGTCATGATCGATGGCTCGCACCACTCCTTTGAGGACAACGTTGCTCTCACCCGCAAGGTGGTAGAGTACGCCCACGAAAGAGGCGTTGTGGTCGAAGGCGAGCTCGGCGTTCTTGCCGGCGTTGAGGACGAGGTGGTTGCCGAGCATTCCTCCTACACCCGCCCTGAGGAGGTTGAGGAGTTCGTCACCCGTACCGGCGTTGACTCGCTGGCGATCTCGATCGGCACCTCGCACGGTGCTTACAAG
>JAZQVJ010000216.1:0-4076 GCA_045631785.1 Eubacteriales bacterium | reverse complement strand
GAGAACTGACCTCGATCATCAAAAACGGCTTTGCCGTTCTCTATATGATCGCGCAGAAGCTCGTGCATTTCAGCGAGAGCCAGGGCTATCTCGTCGGCTCGCGCGGCTCGGTCGGCTCGTCCTTCGTTGCCAGCATGGCGGGTATCTCCGAGGTCAATCCTCTCCCTCCGCACTACCGCTGCCCGCAGTGCCGCCACTCCGAGTTCATTACCGACGGGAGCGTCGGCTCGGGCTTTGATTTGCCCGACAAGGAATGTCCCGACTGCGGCACGCCGATGATCGCCGACGGGCATGATATCCCCTTTGAAACCTTCCTCGGCTTCTATGGCGACAAATCCCCCGATATTGACCTGAACTTCTCGGGGGATGTGCAGGGGCGCGTCCACAAGTATACCGAGGAGCTGTTTGGCGAGGGAAACGTTTATCGCGCCGGTACCATCGGTACCCTTGCCGACAAGACCGCCTACGGCTACATCATGAAGTATCTCGAGGAGCGCAAGATCTCGCTCCCACGCGCCGAGATCGATGCCATGGTGGCGCGCTGCGTGGGTATTAAAAGAACGACGGGCCAGCACCCCGGCGGCATCATCGTTATCCCGCGCGACCGTGACGTCTACGACTTCACTCCCATCCAGCACCCGGCCGACGATCCAAGCTCGGATATCGTCACGACGCACTTCCAGTTCTCGTATCTTCATGATACCATCCTCAAGCTGGATGAGCTTGGACACGATATGCCGACCAAGTACAAGATGCTTGAGCGCTATACGAACACGAGCGTTCTCGACGTTAAGATGAACGACCCCGCCGTCTATCGCCTCTTTACCTCGATGGAGCCTCTTGGCGTCAGTGGGGAAGCGGTCGGCTGTCAGGTCGGCACGCTGGGCCTGCCCGAGATGGGGACGCGCTTCATTCAGCAGGTGCTTGTCGATGCCCAACCGAAGAACTTTGCCGACCTGATGCAGATCTCGGGGCTGACTCACGGCACCGACGTGTGGCTCGGCAACGCCCAGGACCTCATCAAGGCGGGGATCTGCGACATTTCCGAGGTCGTCGGTACCCGTGACGGCATCATGCTCTATCTCATCCGCCACGGCCTTGAGAACGGTACGGCCTTCAAGATCATGGAGGACGTCCGTAAAGGGAAGGGGCTGAAGCCCGAGTATGAGGCCGAGATGCTTGCAAACGGCGTTCCCGAATGGTACATCGGCTCCTGCAAGAAGATCAAGTACATGTTCCCGAAGGCCCACGCCGCGGCCTACGTTATGTCGGCGATCCGTCTGGCCTGGTATAAGATCTACCGTCCGATGGAGTTTTACGCCGCATACCTCTCGGTGGCCCCCAACGGCTTTGATGCCGTTGTTGTCGGCGGGGGCATTTCCTCGGTCTCACGCAAGATCGAGGAGATCGCCGAAAAGGAGAAGAACAAGGAGGCAACGCCCAACGATGAGGCGCAGCACGCTGTCCTTCTCCTCGTCCGAGAGGCACTCCTGCGCGGTGTCAAGTTTCTCCCCGTGGATCTTTACCGATCCGATGCGAAATACTTCCTTCCCGACGGGGGAGGGATCCGTATGCCCTTCTCGTCGCTTGCCGGCCTCGGTGATACCGCTGCCGCTAAGATCGTTGAGGTAAGAGAGGCGGGCGAGATCTATTCGATCGACGAGCTTCGCCGCAAGGCCGGCCTCTCCAAAACCATCATCGAGCTGCTCCGTGAGCAGGGGGTGCTGCGCGGCCTCTCCGAGACCGAGCAATTCTCCTTCTTCTGATAGCGGCCGCTTCCTCCCTCGTCCTTGCTTTGATGTAAACAAAACTTATCAATTCACGATAAGCATGAGGAGCAGCAGGAAGGGCAGGTATTCGTCCTCGCACCCATCCGTAAGCAAGAGGATAGCAACAAGCAGAAGCAAAAGATCGCCTCCGTCCTCTCCCGGATGAAGCAGTCCTCGCAGGAGCGAGAAAAAGCCGTCCTCGCTACGCCCTCCGTGTGGGGGCTTGCCTTCTTTGCACGCCTTTTTCTCCGCGCGCTCCCCGCGCCCCTCGCGCCCCTTCTCGGCTTGCCCAATGTCGCATGTCGGCTTCTCCTTTTGCTTGCAATCCTCGCGCTTTTCTTCCTCGTGCTTCTCCCGGTCCGCGCGCCGCCCCTCCTCCGCCCGCCCGTGGCGGAGCGCCGTGCCGCCGTAGTGCGGCGGCAAAGAGCGCCGTTCGGCTCTGTCTGAAAATTCACGGCTATACATTCAGATCGCCCTCCCTATTGTCACGGAACAGCTCAACGATCTCAAGGAGGCGGATGGCCCCGTCAAGCGTGCGGCGCCTCCGCGGAGAAAGGTACGGTCCGAGCGCCGAGAGCAGGACGCGGCGCTCCCCGTGCCTTCCTTGCGGTAACAAGGCGGGGAGTGCGGCTGCCGCCACAGCCTCCTCGGCCGGGGCACTCGCTTCGCGTTCCTCGGCTTTTTTCTCTCCTACGGCAGCCTCGCTCCCCGGCGACGGGCGCAGACCGCCGAGCAGCTCGGCGATCCCCGAGAGCGCGGCGGGATTGGATAATAAAGATCCCAGAAGGCCCGAAAGATCGGGCGCATCGCCTGCCATGGTCACTCCTTGCGGGCGCGGCGGAGCGTATTCAGCGCTTCGTCGACGTCACGGCTCCCCTTAGTGGCGAGAATAGCGCGCAGGCGCGCCATATCTCCGGCCGACGGCTGTCCTCCCGGGATCGAGATGCCACTCTCGGCGGCCACAGCCCGTACGATCTGCCACAGCTCGGTATCGTTCTTCATAAGGACGGTCTTCATTTTATCGGCATCAAATTGCATCGCGTTCACCTCGCTACTTGAAATGTATTAGCAGTATATGCGGCGAAGGAGGCCGTTGACAGAGCACTATGCTGAAATTTCTCATCCTCTCGGATACGCACGGCCACCGTGACCGTCTGCGTCATCTCCTTAAGCGTCACTCGGATGCCGACGGCATCCTCTTTCTCGGTGACGGCCTTGCCGAAGTCGAGGCGGCGGTCCTTGAGGGCGGTCTGCCTACACTCTTTTCGGTGCGCGGGAATTGCGACTCTTTGGCCTCTCCTTACGGATGCCTGCGTGACGAGGAGCTTCTCCTGACGCTCGGCGGCCACCGCATCCTCCTGCTCCACGGTCATACCGCCGGTGTCAAGGGCGGCCTTGGCGGCGCGATCGCTCTTGCCCGTCGGCGCGAAGCCACGGTCCTTCTTTTCGGACATACCCACACTCCCCTTGCTACCTATCTTCCCGCGGGGGAGGGAGGTCCGCTTTGGATCTTCAACCCCGGCAGCCTCGGGCGTCCCTTGGATGGCGTGCCCTCGTACGGCCTTTTGACGATGGATGGGCACGGCGGCATCCTTCTCTCTCACGGAAAGGAAGAATAAATGCAGATCCTCCCCTCGATCGGCGCCTTTATCGGCCGTGTCAACGGCCGTGACCACAAGGCGTTTCTCGGTATTTGTGACCTTCTCAATGCCGAGAGCTACGAATTTTTAATGTACGAGAATTTCTACGACCGCCTTGATCCCATCCTCGGCGATTTTCTTGCCACGGGGCTTTCCTTCCCCCTCTTTCACGTGGAGAAACGGATCGGCGAGCTGCTTGTCGCCGGGGAGGATGGATGGCGTGAGGCCGAGCGCCGCTTTGCCGTCAACTGCCGCGCCGCCCGTCGGCTTGGGGCCAAGACGCTGGTGCTCCACCTTTGGAACGGTCTGCCGAGCGACAGTGAGTTCGACCGTCATATCGAGGCCTACCTTGCCTTTCGCGATATTGCTCGTGATGCCGGCCTGCTTCTGACGGTTGAGAACGTGGTCTGCGCCGTCAGCGATCCCCTCTCTCGCTTTTTCGAGATCCTTGCCGCCGATCCTGCAGCCTCCTTCACCTACGATACCAAGATGGCGGCACATCACCGCCAGGAATACTGCGTGTTTTCGCCCCCGTATCGCGCTCTTTTTGAGGGGGAGGGCGGCATCCGCCACATCCACCTCAACGACTACGGCGGTACGCCCGGTGATTTCTCGGGCCTTGCCACTCTCCACCTTGGGGAGGGGCGGCTCGATATTCCCGGCATCG
>JAZQVJ010000215.1:0-8373 GCA_045631785.1 Eubacteriales bacterium | reverse complement strand
ATCTCTCCACCGTGAGGCCGCGTGCATACATTGTGCGAACGAAAAAAGCACCCTTTTGGGTGCTTTTTTCTGTTTAATCCTGGCGGTACCCGTCCAGGAATTCTCCCATCCGCTGCATCGCGTCACGGAGAACATCCTTTTCGGGGAGCATCACGATTCGGAAGTGGTCGGGCTCGTGCCACTCAAAGCCGCTACCGGGGACGATCAGTATGTTGGTGGCATGCAAAAGGTCGCGCGCAAATTTTTTGTCGTCGGTGATATTGAGCTTTTTGCAGTCCAGCTTCGGGAAGATGTAGAGTGCTGCCTTGTTTTTCACAAAGGAGATGGCGTCCATCTTGGCAAGCTCGGTGACCGTCACCTCACGCTGCTCATAGATGCGTCCGCCGGGGCTTATCATCGAGGTGGGCGTCGCCATATCCTCAAGGGCGGCGGGAATTACGATCTGAGAAAGCGCGTTGGCGCAAAGGCGCAGCGAGGTCAGCTTCACGAGGGCCTGGCGGTAGTCCTCGGTGAGGGCCCTCGGGCCGCTGAGGATCATCCACCCACAGCGGAAGCCGCACAGAGAGTGGGACTTCGAGAGTCCGTTCATCGTGACTACGGGGATGTCCGGGGCAAGGGCCGCAATGGAGGTGTGCGAAAGGCCGTCCATCACCAGTCTGTCATAGATCTCGTCGGAGAAAAGGAGGAGATCGTTCTTCCGTGCGATATCGGCGATCCTCAGGAGGACGTCATCCGAGTAAAGCGCGCCCGTCGGGTTGTTCGGGTTGATGATAACGATCGCTCTCGTCTTGCTGGTGATCTTGGACTCGATGTCCTTGCAATCGGGATACCAGTCCGAGCTCTCGTCGCAGGTGTAGAACACGGGCTTTGCACCGCAAAGATACACGCTATTGCTCCAGAGCGAGTAGCAGGGCGTGGGGACAAGCACCTCGTCGTTCGGGTTGAGGATCGATTGCAGCGCAAACGACACTACCTCGCTGACGCCGTTGCCGATGAAGATATCATCCTCGGTGACGTCCTGGATCCCCTTCGATTTGTGATACGCAAGGATCGCTGCACGCGCCTCGGGCATACCGCGGAAGTCGCAGTAGCCAAGCCCCTTGCGGAGATTCGCCTGCAGAGCGTTGTATATGCTGTCGGGCATCGGGAAGCCAAAGGCGGCAGGGTTCCCCGTGTTCAATTTGAGAACGTTAATGCCACGCTTTTGCATTGCCAGTGCTTCGTGGAAAAGAGGCCCGCGGATATCCGAGTGGACCTTCTCCATTTTTTGTGCTGTAAGTATCTCTTTCATAATGCCCCCAAGGTAGATTTAATTTTCTTGACCGCAGTCAAGGATGTAGACAGATACAATTATAACACTGAAATTATAAGGTGTCAAGTATCTTCCGACAAGAAAGCGTTGCCTCCGCACATAGGTGCCGGAGGCAACGCTTTTTCTCTCTTTATGCGGCCTTTTTCCCTCTTTCCGCCGCCGACAGCATATTCTCAATAAAAATGCCGTACCCTGCTGTCGGATCATTGATCATAACGTGTGTCACCGCCCCTATAAGCCTGCCGTCCTGAATAATGGGGCTGCCCGACATCCCCTGCACGATGCCGCCCGTCCTTGCGAGGAGGTCCTCGTCGGTGACGCGGATGGTGAAGCACTTCGTGGTTGCACGGCGGTCGCGCAGCTCGGTGATCTCGATGTCATAGGAGCGACATTCGCCGTCGGCAAGGGTGCAAAGGATCTCAGCCCTCCCCACGTGTACCGAGGAGGCAAGCCCGATCGGGATGGCCTTGTGCAGCCCCTCCGTGCTGCCGAGAACACCGAAGACGCCGCATTCGGTATTCGAGAGCAGGCTGCCGCGCCGGTTTTCGCCGAGCTGTCCGCGCAGCTCCCCGGGGTCACCGGGGGTTCCCGCGATCACCCCCGAGAGCCTGACATCGCTCACAACGCCGCGCTCGACCGGCAGGATCGCCGCGCTCTCGGTGTCGTAGATCCCGTGTCCAAGCCCACCGAAGGCGCCGGTTTGCGGATCAATAAAGGTCATGGTGCCGATCCCTGCCGCCTGATCCTTGACTAAGATCCCCGCGCGGTACGCTCCCGCGGAGGCCGAGTAGCACGGGGAAAGGCGCAGAGAGAGCGTGCGCTCGCCGCGCAGGACGGTGAGCGTCAGCGCCCGCCCCCCGGAGGCCGCGATGCTTGACGAAAGCGACACGGCATCACGGATCTCTTTTCCGTCGATCGCCGTGATCAGATCGCCGGGGGCGAGTCCCGCCTCGCGGGCCGGGCAATGCTCGTTGCCGGAAGCATCCGTCACCTTGGTCACCGACGTGACCATCGCCCCTCCGAGAAAAACACGGATCCCGAACACGTCACCGCCGGGGCAGAGCATAAGCTCTTCAAAGGTCGTGACCTCGACGTCCTTCAGGGGAAAGATCCCAAAAAGCCGTGCCGTGGCGTTGGCCCGTGTCGCGTGCTGACCGAGCGGGACCTCCTCATCTATAGAAAAGGAAACGAGCCTTGAGACCGACGGCTCCTCGCCGCGGAAGACCGAGAGTGAGTCGGGGATAGTAAAATCGGCGATCCCCATCACTCCCGCTGTAAGTATCAGCGCGAGGAGAAGGAGGAAGGAGATGCCGGAAATGAATTTTTTGGATGATTTCATGCCTTGTGCCGCCTTTCATGCTTTCCCCTTTAATTTGTACGCGGCACAGGACCTTTATGTGCTGTTTTACCCCAAAATAAAGTGGCAGAATTGCCAAAGGCAGCTCTGCCACAAAATTCACGAAAAATAGATGCGAGGGAGGAAGAAGGCGCGTCGGAGGAGTGCATCCGTCCGCGCGGCCATGCTCCCAAGATCGGTCACCGTCAGCGGGATCCGGAAGACGATCTCGGCATCCTCGCCGGCACGCAAGTCGATCGAAAATCCCGAGGTATCGGCCAGGGCGCGCATCACCTGCAGCTCACGCCCCGAAAGGTGAAAGGCCTCTGCGACCTCATCCTCGGTGGCCGCGGGATGCGCCGAGCGTATGCGGAGCGCGATCTCGTCATCGCCCTCCTCGGCCGAAAGCGTGCAATCGGTAAGAAAGGCATCGGCGGCACGGAGAACGGCACCGACCGAGAAAAAGAGACCGTGCGCCACAAGCGAAACCGTCCTGCCGCTGAACGGCAGGCTCGGCCGGAGGACCTTAGTGCGCGGGTACTCGGAGGCATATTCCGAGAGCAGACTGTAAAGCCCGGGGAAGTATTGCGCCGTGCGCCGGAGCCTTTTTCGCTCGGCAGGCGGGCACACATCGGCGAGGATATCCTCGATGGGAGGCTGAGCAAGATAATCGCGCATCTCGGATGTGAAGATGTTGCCGGCCGCCACAAAGAGCTCACCGTCGCCAAAGTCGTCGCCGGGCAGCGCCCTTCCTTGTGTCCTCTCGCCCTCGGCCTCTTGGCTGTAAAAATAGGGAACCTTCGTCATGATTTTTCTAAAATATCCTCTGCTGTCAGCGTGTTATAAAAATCTTCGTAAACAATACCTTGCAAAAGCTCATCGGCTATCCGATCGATCTCGCCGTACATCACGTCACCGAGGTAGACCTTTACCAGCTCCTCGTAGCGCTCCTCGAAATGAGATTCCGACTTCTCCATGCGGCGCGCTGCGAACAACCCCTCGGTGCCAAGATCCAGCACCTCGGTCACGCCGCCCACGGGCAGGGCATAGACCGCCTCGATGAGAGGTGCATAGTAGGCCTCATCCAGCGTGTAGCGCCCCATATAGAAGTCGGTGGTGGGCTCCAGCGAATATTGGAGCGCCTTATAAGGATCCGCCCCCATCAGCTTTTGCCTTGCCGAGGCCATGAGCGCAAGGTTTGCGGCACGGTCAAGACCGCCCGAGCCTTCAAAGCGGTTGACCCAAAGAAGCCGCACGCAGTCCTCGCCTTCAAGGAAGGCGCGCACGTCGTCCTCGGTGTAGGGGTGGCCTAACCGGTAATAGCCGGAAAGCTCCTCCTCGCAGACGGCGTAGCGTACCATCAGGCGATTGACCGCGTCGTTCATATGAAATTCGCGCTCAAGATACGCAAGGTACTCGTCATACGAGTCAAAGCCGCGGATCTCATACCCACCGAAGGTTCCGCCGTCAACGCTTGTCTTAATGTTTTCGTCGACCGCCGTCATGATCTCCTCGCTCTCGGTGTCGATCTCCTTCTCGCCGCACAGGGCAAGGAGCGCGTAGATCTCGGCAATATCGCGGATGGCCGCCTCCTTGACAGCGGCAAAGTGCGCCTCTCCCTCGGCCCCCGTGAAGTAGGTATCGGAGTAACCGGGGGTATTCAGACATTCGCTGTAAAAGAAGGCCCGCAGCACCTCAAAATTGACGGTGTACTCTCCGAGGCGGAGAACGGGCGTTGCTTCCCGTTCGGTCGATTCGACAGGCTTATAGTAGCCGCCCCCGCATCTTGTGAGCAGGAGGACGACGAGAAGAACGAGAGTGAGGAATGCCGCGAGGACGGGTATCCACAAACGCAGCAGTTTCTTTTTTCCGGGCTGCAAAGTCTTTTTCATAAAAGCATCCTTATTTTGAGTATTCGCGTGCGCGTACATAAATATCCAAAGTACATTATAGCATGCGTTTGTTAATTTTATATGAATAAAAGAAAAGTCGCTCCTCCTCTGCGACTTTTTCTTGCAAAGCAAGGTGGAATGTGCTATACTGGAGAAAAAAGAAATGGAGAGATGAGGATGGAAGAATTCCGCAGTGAAGAGATCTATACCGTATCGCTGGCCGAGGTGATCAAGGAGCTGGGGCTTTTGCCCGTGCTTTTGCCAAAGCCCGCGGAGGAGATCGACCTCTCGGTGCCGCGTATCAACCGCCCGGGGCTTCAGCTGACCTTCTTCTACGATTATTACGAGGCAGGGCGCGTGCAGATCTTCGGCAAATCCGAGATTCACTATATCGATGGGATGGAGCCGGCGATCCGAGAAAAATGCCTCGATGCCTTCTTTGCCACCCGACCGGTCGCCGTTGTCATCACCTCGGGCCTTTCCTTCCGTGAGTGCGACCTCGCCCTCGCCGAGAAGTACGGTGTGCCTGTACTCGCATCCGAGGAGCGCACGAGCGAATTTATGGCGGCCCTCATCGCCTTCCTGAATCTTCGCTTAGCCCCACGCCTGACGCGCCACGGTGTCCTTGTCGAGGTCTACGGCGAGGGCATCCTTCTCCTCGGCGACAGCGGCGTCGGTAAGAGTGAAACGGCCATCGAGCTTGTCAAGCGCGGCCACCGCCTCATTGCGGACGATGCGGTTGAGATCAAGCGCGTGTCAGCGAAGACGCTTGTCGGCCAGGCCCCCGAGATCATCCGTCACTATATCGAGCTGCGCGGCGTCGGCGTTGTTGACGTGCGGCGGCTCTTCGGTATGGGTGCCGTCAAAAATTCCGAAAAGATCGACCTTATCATTAACCTTGAGCCCTGGGTACAGGGGAAAATGTACGATCGCCTCGGCATTGACGATGAGAGAACCGAGATCCTCGGCATCTCGATCCCCTCGATCACCATCCCCGTCCGTCCCGGCCGTAACCTCTCGATCATCATTGAGGTGGCCGCGATGAACAACCGCCAGAAGAAGATGGGCTATAACACCGCCGAGGAATTCAACAAACGCCTGGTAGAATCGATCGGTATCCCCGAGAAATAAAAATAAAAAACCACCCCATGGGTGGTTTTTTATTTTACCTTATTCGGCGTTCTCCTCGGCTTCGCTCAAGGGGGCCTTCCCGAGGCACTTGGTACGGAAGTAGGTGGAGAAGAAGAAGCCGGCGATCATAACGACGGCAAAAATGATCAGGTAGAACAGCACGGGGAAGGAGAACTTGCCGGCCTCCTGTGCGCTCTTGAGGGGAGTGACTCCGTGCGCCCAAACGGCGGCAAAGATCATGAAGGCACAGGCGGCGATCGAGGCCGAGGGGAGAACAAATCTCTGGAGAGGCTTGAGCTCCTTCTCCTTGATCATCCACATAATGAACATCGGGATGTAGAACGCGTAGATCGTGACGATCGGCAGCTCGGAGGAGTCAAAGTTGAAAAGACCGAACCAGCCTCCCTCGGGAGCGAGGTTGGCACCGTAGAAGTAGAGGAGCCAGGCAGCACAGACGAAGAGCCCCCAGACCGAGGAGTTGGTCGCCATATTGCTTGCCTTGTCGATCTGGCGGAAGGTCGCGGGCTTCGGACCCTCGCCGCGCACGGCAATGGCGTACATGCCGCGCGTCGTGCCGACCATCAGGCCGTTCAGCGTGCCAAGGCAGGAGATGACGATGCAGATGTTGAGGAAGGTGCCGCCCACCTTGCCGAACACGTTCGAGAAGGCGGTGGTAGCGCCCTCCTCGATCAGGACCTCGTTCGAGGCACCGCCGGCAACGCCGATGTAGTAGAGGATGTAGGCAGCAACAACGATGCTCGCACCGATGATGAGTGCCAGGGGCAGGTTCTTCTTCGGGTTCCTCAGCTCGGCGTTGATCGAGGTCGCCACGATCCAGCCCTCATAGGCAAAGACGGTGGCAACGATGGCAGCAAACAGACCGCCGCCGATACCGCCGACCGCCTCCGAGACCACCGTTGTGAAGTTGCCGCCCAACGTACCGTTGAAAAGACCGACGATCGTACCGATGATGGCCATCAGGGTAATGGGGATCAGCTTGATCACCGTTGCACTGACCTGGAACTTGCCGGCGATCTTCGGCGAGAGGGCGTTGATGGCGTAGGACATCACAAGGAAGAAGCCGGCCAGTGTCATGACCTGGGGGCTGACGAGCGACCAGCCGAGGATCACGCCGAAGTAGCGCGCCGATACCCAGGCAAGCACCGAGGTCATCGCGGGGTAGTAGATGTTGACCATGAACCAGGCGAGGTAATAGGCGTAGCCCTTACCGCAGGTGGCCTCGGCATAGTCAACGACGCCGCTGACCTTCTCGTACTTGGTGGCCATCACGGCAAACTGCGCCGAGCAGATGATCATGATAAGGCCGGTGATCGCCCACGCGGCGATACCGAGGGGCATGTTGCCGCCCGTGGCGACGAGGACGTTCTGCGCCTTGAAGAAGACGCCCGAGCCGATGACGGTGCCAACGACCATGCAGATCGCCGTGATCAGCCCATACTTTCTTGTCAGCTTTTCCATTGTCACAATTTCCTTTTCAATATTTTAACTCACGGAGAGTCGGGGAACGCATGCGGAAACGTCGGAGAAGTCGATCTCCTTGGGGGTTCAATGCCTTCTATTAATATGAATGGAAATATTATACCACAAGTGTGTCGGTATTGCAAGATGATTTTTTTACTGCGGTTCATAAATTTTTGAGGGAACGCATAGAGTGGTAGCAAGAACCGTCGGCTGCGGCCGAGTGCAAAGGAGAAAAGAAGTATGGAAACGAGAGAGAGAGCTATGGAATTCGGCAGCATCGAGCGCGACGTCTGCCGTGAGGCGATCACGGTCGAGTGCGCCGTGGACCACACCCTCCCCGACTACATGCCCGAGATCCGCAAGCTCAAAAGAGTGGATGCCCGTCCGATCCCCTCGGGGAAATACACCGGCGATCGCGGCACCGAATTTTCGGGGATCGTTGCTTACACCGTGATCTATACCGACGGCGAGGGCGAGCTCAGTGCGGTAACGGTCAACGGCGATTATACCTTCACAGCACCCCAGGACGCCACCGCCACCCCTGTGGCCGCCTATGCCGACGTTGAGGTGGACGGCACCGTTTGCCGCCTCGGCGGCCCGCGGAGCCTTTCGCTCCGATCCACCCTCAGGGCGCGCGCGCACGCCGTAGGTGAAACCCCCGTTCCCGCCCCCGAGTGCGAGGGATGCGAGGTGATCCGCCGTCCGCGCCCCGCACGCCGCACCCTTCTTGCCGAAAGCGGCGAGATCCCGTTTTACGATGCCATCTCGGTCGGGGGGATCCTGCCGGATGCCTTGCATCCTCTCTTTGCGGACGGTAGCTTCCAGCCCACCGAATGTCGCGCCATTGCCGACGGTGTCACGGTGACGGGCTTTGCCAATCTCCGTATCGTTGCAAAGGACGGAAACGGCCGTCCGATGTGCTTCTCGTCGCGTATTCCTCTGGAGCGCGAGGTGGCGCTTGAGGGGGCCGAGCCCTCGGACCTCCCCCTCGTCTCGGGCCATATCACAAGCCTCAATGTGCGCGCCCTCGGCGACGGCGAGGGGGGGAGCCGCCTTGAGGTGGACGGCGCAGCCGAGTGCCGCGTGCGTATCGCCAAAAACGGTGAGATCTCCCCCATCCTCGCCTGTTATTCCCCCACCCACCGCACCGAGGTAACGCGGGAACGCCTGTCCTCCGAGCACGTGATCGGCTCGGTCGGCACCTCGTATACCGTGACCGG
>JAZQVJ010000214.1:0-12193 GCA_045631785.1 Eubacteriales bacterium | reverse complement strand
TGTCTGGGGCACATATCGGTGCAACGGGTGCATTGGCAGCAGGCGCTCGAGGCGCGGCGCTTTTGCACGTCGATCGAGGCGATCTTCGTGGCGACGGCGGGAATGTCGGAGGGTAGCACCAAAAGCCCCTTGGTGGTCTTGGTGATGATCTCGGTCTCGGGATTTGCGACACGCCCCATCGAGGGGCCGCCGACGAGGAGCCGATGCGTTTTCGGTACCTCGATCGACAGGGCGCCAAAAAGCTCGGCAACGCGCATTCCGACGGGAACGCGCACGACAAAGGCGCGGTTGTCGCTGATATCCCCGGCCACAGTGAGCCACTTCTCAGTGACGGGCTCGGAGAGTGCCATGGCGCGATAGAAGTTGTAGACGGTTTCGGTATTGTAGACGATAACGCCTACGCTGATCGGCAGAGCCGAGGGCTGGACGAGCCTGCCCGTCGCTTCATAGATCAGGGTGATCTCATCGCCCATCGGGTACATATTGGGGAGAAGGAAAACGCGCGTCAAGGGGCCAAGCTGCTCATCGGCATGAAGGCCGAGGCCATGTGAGGTATGCTCCTTCACGGCGAAGATGACGCGACCGATGCCCATCGCTTTTGCGATCGCCTCGGCCCCGGCAACCACCTCCGGGAGGTGCTGCTTGATGACCTCGTAGTCGGTGTGCAGGAGGGGCTCACATTCCGAGCCGTTGACGATCAGGGTATCCGCCCCCTCGGCAAGCTTGGCGTACGAGGGGAAGCCGGCGCCGCCGGCACCCACGATGCCAAAGTCGCGAAAGAGTGTTTTAATGTCTTGTGCCATAGGTTCAGTCAACGATACCCACGATCACGGCATCAACGGGCGCATGCTCATCCGAAAGGGCGAGGCGCGCCGAGGAGCCGAGGGTGACGAGCACGACCTCACCGATACCGGCGCCCACGCTGTCAACGGCAACAAGATACTTCTCGGTCGGGATGTCGTTCTCAAGAACGCGCACCTCCATGAACTTGCTCCCAACGAGCGAGTCCTGCTTTTTGGTAGAAACGATATGGCTGACCACGAGTCCTTTAATCATGAGTGGTTCCTCTTTTCGTCTTATTCTTTGACAATGCTGACGAGCGCACCGTTCCCGATGCCCGCCGCGTTGGCGTCATCGGTGTCAACGTGCATCTCAAGGGTGAAGGCATCACTGACACGCACCTGCACGTCGTACCAGCGGGTGCGCTTACCGGCGAAGGCGTCGACGGTCACATAGTCACCGTCGATCACACCGTAACGGGCGGCATCCGAAAGCCCCATATGGATGTGGCGGTTGGCAATGATGCACCCTTCCTTAAGGGTGACGGTGCCGCGCGGCCCGATAATGGTGATGGGAGCCGAGCCGTCAAGGTCGCCCGACTCGCGGACGGGGGGCTTCACCTTCAGCTGAAAGGAGTCGGTGCGTGAGATCTCGACCTGCGAACGGCGGCGGACGGGGCCAAGCACGCGCACTCCCTCGATCGGGCGCATCGAGGGCCCGACGATCGTCAGGGTTTCACGGCAGGCGTACTGCCCGGGCTGCTTAAGATCCTTGATCTTCTCAAGCTCGTAGCCCTTGCCAAAGAGGATCTCCACATCCTCCTGCGTCAGGTGGATATGGCGGTTGGATACGCCGATCGGTACGTCGGCACCCACATCCCTCGCCTTAAGATCCGCGACGATCTTGGCAACAAGCTCGGTTACCATGGCTTCATTCAGTTCCATAGGGCTTTCTCCTTACAAGAGTTCTATCGACAACCTTGCTTTTGCAAGGTATTGTTTACAAAGTTATGGCTTTTGCGTAGTGTGCGCGCAAATTGGAGCGCCCGCGCAGCGGCGCCTGCCCCCGTGGGGGCGCCGCAGGGAGATGGATCTCCCTGCGGCGAAGCCTCCCCGAAATCAGATCTTCGGGAGAAGCTTTTCCACGTCCGTGTGAGGGCGGGGAATGACGTGCGTGGCAACCACTTCGCCGAGCTTGCCGGCGGCAGCGCCGCCCGCCTCGACGGCGGCCTTGACGGCGCCGACGTCGCCACGTACCATGACGCTGACGAGCCCGCTACCGATCTTCTCGCTACCGACGAGAACGACGTTCGCAGCCTTCACCATCGCATCGGCCGCTTCGATCGCGGCAACAAGACCTCTGGTTTCAACCATGCCGAGTGCTTCCATTTTCATATCCTCCGTAAAATTATTGGAATCAAATTTTGTTTATCTTAAGCGCATGGTGCGCTAAGATGCGAAAGGGGATGGCGCCAAAGGGCGCCGTGGGGTGCGCCCCAAGGGGCGCTGCAGTGCCTCTCCCGAGGCGGGATCTCCCGTCAATCGGTGTAGAGGAACCGCATAATGTCGGGATGCGGACGGGCGATGACCTCGCAAAGCTTCACGTTTCCGACCTTTGCGGCGGCGGCGGCACCCGCTTGCGCGGCTGCCTCCACCGCAGACACCGTGCCCTCAACGACCACGGTGACCAGCCGACCGCCAAGGCGCTTCTCGACATGGATGAGGCGCACGTCCGCTGCCTTGCACATGGCATCAAGCCCGGCAATCGAGGCAACGAGCGCCTGCACTTCGAGTAACGCTATTGCTTTTTCCATAGGGGGTTTGCCTGTGACTTACTTCAGCGAGGGGAGAAGCTTCTCCACGTCGTTGTGGGGGCGAGGAATGACGTGCGTGGCAACCACCTCACCGAGTCTGCCTGCGGCGGCGCCACCGGCCTCGACAGCGCTCTTCACAGCGCCGACATCGCCGCGCACCATAACGCTGACGAGCCCGCTGCCGATCTTCTCACTGCCGATAAGAACGACGTTGGCCGCCTTGACCATGGCATCCGCCGCCTCGATCGCGGCGACAAGACCTCTGGTTTCAACCATACCGAGTGCTTCCTGCATAACTAAAATCTCCTTTAAGTAAATATTTTTTTATTTTTGTTTCTTAGTTCTGTTATCTGAGCTTGTCACGCCCCGTTGCTTCGAGGTGGGCAAACCATTCGATCTCCGGGCTTTGCCCGGCGATCAGGCGAGAGGTGATGTAGAGGTTGCGGCGCTTGGCCTCCTCGACGCCCGCTTGCATCGCGGACTCGACGGCACCGGCGTTCCCCTCGAATTTCACCACCATCACCAGCGGGACCTCTGCGCTGTCACCGTTCGCCGGCTTATTCTTGTCGATCGCAACGACCTTAACATCCGCCGTTTTGGCGACGCGGTCGGCCACGACGATCGAGGTCGTAAAGCCGTAAACTTCGATCATTCCGAGTGCCATACGTGGCCCTCCTTAGTCGGGAACGTAGCAGATCTTGATGCCCTGCTGAGAAACGTTGACCTCCATGGCCTCGTTGAGCTTATCCAGCGGGAAGGAGTGCGTGATGAGCTCCTTGATCGGGATATTCATCTCGCGCGCCTGGCGGAGGAAGGCCATCGTGGTCGGGTAATCCTCGGCGCTGTAATCCCAAGAGCCAACGAGGTTGATCTCCTTGTTGCACATCGCAAAGTGAGGAT
The DNA here is from genome assembly GCA_045631785.1 of Eubacteriales bacterium. Taxonomy (GTDB): domain Bacteria; phylum Bacillota; class Clostridia; order Oscillospirales; family CAG-272; genus UBA1740. The sequence goes on along the minus strand of JAZQVJ010000214.1, from coordinate 8,700 downwards.
TGACCGTGTACTCGCCGTTGTTGACGAAGAAGCCCATCTCGCAGAGCCCGCCGCCGCGGCGAATGTAGGAGTAGATGTCAGCGGCCGCAGGCGGAGCGCCCGTGCACTGGAAGGCGAAGTCGGCCCCTACGCCGTTCGTGGCGGCCTTGACGGCCTCGACTCGCTTCTCAAGCGTATCCATCTCGCGGAAGTTGATCGTCGTTTTTGCACCCATCCGCTTAGCCATCTCAAGGCGCTTCGGCGTTCCGTCGATCGCGATGATATGGTTGATACCCGCAGCGCGGAGCACGGCGATCATCACAAGGCCGACGGGGCCGAGGCCCTGAATGAGGACCTTTGTGTTGAAGTTCATAAGCCCGGTCTTGCAAGCCCTGGCATGCGCGTGAACGCAGACGCAGGCGAGCTCAAGGAGCATTCTCTCCTGGAGATCCAGGTCGTTGACCACAAAGTAGGTCGCACCCTTGGCACGGATGAGAAGGTGCGAGGCGAACCAGCCGTTTAAGGGCTGGGCCTCGTTGTGGCCGATCAGGCCGAAGACGCCCTGCTTATCGCAGAGGTTGGTGTTGGCGGGGTGGTTGCGGCAGATGTTGCAGTCGCCGCAGGAGATGACCGAGGTGACGATCTTGTCGCCGACCTTGATCGGGTTGCCCGCCGTATCGCTCTTAACGTTCTTGCCAAGAGCCAGAATCTCGCCCGTGCCCTCGTGACCAAGGACGACGGGGATCAGGCCGAAGGGATCGCCCTTCCACTCATGGACGTCGGTGCCGCAGACACCGCAGCCCTCGACGCGGACGAGGATATCGTCATCCTCGAGCGCGGGGATCGGGAACTCCTTGACCTCAATATGCTTTTTATCGGTCAGCATCGCGACCTTCGCGGTCTTCGGGATGCCGGCGGGGGCAGAGGCTGCCGCGCCGAGGTTACCGATCACCTGACGGACGATGCTTTCGATATCGTGTGCGCTAAGTTCCATCGTGCTTTTTCCTTTCGTTAGATAATGCGGAAGTTGTCCGCCATCACGCAGCGGCGCTGACGCGTGAAGCTCCTCGCCGAGGTGATGCCCTCACCGGTCGGACCGGCGATGGTAAAGGTGGCATGCCCCTCCCCACCGAAGCCGATGCCGGCATACGAGGGGGCGTTCTTGACGAAGATGGTGGTTTCCACCGCACGGGCAAAGCGGGTGAGGTGGTCGATGTTCTTCGAATGCATATGGGCGGTGTGACGGTTGCCGTGCTCAGCCTTGACGGCCAGCTTGATCGCCTCGTCAATATCGTGAACGCGGACGATCGGAAGGATCGGCATCATCAGCTCCTCCTGCACGAAGGGATGCTCGAACGGCACCTCGCAGATGACACAACGGATCTCGGGGCCGACGCGGACGCCGATCTTCTCAAGGATGACGGCGGCATCACGGCCGACGCACTCACGGCTGACGGTCTTTTTCTTGGCGCCCGTTTTCGTGGTGACCTCGGTGAGGACCACGCCGGCGAGCTTGTCGGCCGTTGCACGGTCAATGAGAAGCGCGCCTGCCTTTTGCATGCCGTCGATCAGCTCATCGGCGATCGAATCGAAGGCGAAGACCTCCTTCTCTGCAATGCAGGGGAGGTTGTTGTCGAAGGTGCATCCGTCAATGATATCGCGCGCAGCCTTCCTGACGTCGGCGGTATCGTCCACGATGACGGGGGGGTTGCCGGCGCCGGCGCCGATCGCCTTTTTCCCGGAGGAGAGAACGCTCTTGACGACACCGGGGCCGCCCGTGCAGACGAGCAGGCGGATCGAGGGATGCTTATACATCAGATCGGCGGTTTCGAGCGTCGGCTTCACGACCGAGGCCACGAGAACGCGCGGGCCGCCCGCCGCCGCGCAGGCGCGGTTGACGAGGTCCACGGCATAGTTCGATACCGCGATGGCGTTCGGGTGGGGGTTGAATACCACGCCGTTGCCTGCGGCGATCATGCCGATCGAGTTGCAAATGACGGTTTCGGAGGGGTTCGTTGAGGGAGTGATGCTGCCGACAACGCCGAAGGGCGCCATCTCGGTCAGCGTCAGCCCGCGGTCCCCGGTTTTTGCTGCCGACACGATGTCCTCGGTGCCGGGAGTCTTATCGGCGACCAGCATATGCTTGGCCGTTTTGTGATCCACTCTGCCCATTTTTGTTTCAGCAACGCCGAGCTTTGCCATGATGGGGGCCTCGGCGCGCGTGAGCTCGCGGATCGAGGTAATGATCTTTTCGCGTTCTTCTACACGCATCTCGCGGATCGCGCGGTAGCCGGCCTCGGCGGCGGCGATCGCATCGCGCATATCTTCATAGACACCGATGAGCCGACGCCCGCCAAAGGAGGTAGCGTCATAGTCCGCCTCGGGGGCGGCGGCGCCGACCTCGCGCATCACACGCTTAACGATCTCGGCGATCTCGGCTTCGGTCCACTGGATAGCCATATCTCTTCTCCTTGCGGCGAAGGGGCTCAGCGGCCGAGGGCGACGAGGACGCGGCGGGTGATCTCGGCGACGAGATCGTCACCCTTCGGTGCATCGTTCTTGCCGCAGGTGCAGACGTGACCGTCGGCATGCTCGTGGTGGCCGTTCTCCTTGCAGCGGCACTTGTCGGTGCCGAGGTTCGAGCAGCGCTTGCAGCCGGGGTGGCGGCCGGGGATGTTCATCTTCTTGCGCAGATCCATCAGCTTCTCCAGCTGCTCGCAGGGGATCTCGTCAACACCGCCAAGCTCACGGGCGAACTTGCAGATCTTGGCATTGAACTCAACCTCCTCCATCAGAAAGAAGGCCTTGGTCAGCGTGTTGCCGACCGTGAGAGCGCCGTGGTTCTTCAGAAGGAAGGCGTCATGGTTCTGGAGGTAGGGATCAAGGGAATCCGGGATCTCCATCGTGGAGGGAGTGCCGTACTCGCAGGTGGGGATGGTGCCGATGGTCAGAACGGCCTCGGGAAGGATGTACTGATCGAGGGGAACGTTAGCGACGGTGAAGGCGGTCGCTACCGGGGGATGGGCGTGGACAACGGCGCCAACGTCCGGGCGCTTCTGGTACACACGCATATGCATCTTGATCTCGCTCGAGGGGTTGAGCGTGCCCTCAAGCTTTCTGCCCTGGCCGTCCACCTTAATGATCATATCGGGGGTGAGGGCGCCCTTCGATACGCCGGTGGGGGTGCAGTAGTACTCGTTGTCGTTCACCTTGACCGAGATGTTGCCGTCGTTGGCGGCAACAAAGCCCTTGTCATAGATCTTGTGACCGACCTCGCAGATCTGTTTCTTAATTTCGTAGGGTGACATCATGATGGTTTATATCCTTTCTTATTTTTCTACAAGACGCTTGGTGTCGAGTGCGATCATATATTCCTCATTGGTGGGGATCACGAAGGTCTTGACGCGGGCGCCCTCGGCGCTGATGTCAAGCTCGGTGCCACCCTTGCCGTTTGCGTTCACATCCTCGTTGATGGCAATGCCGAGATAGTCCATATCGGCACAGACGAGGGCGCGGAGCGCGCGGTCATTCTCACCGATGCCGGCGGTGAACACAAGCACGTCAACACCGTTCATCGCGGCGACGTACGAGCCGATGATCTTCTTGATATCGTAGGCGAGGATATCAATGGCAAGGCGGGCGCGCTCGTTGCCGGCATTGGCAGCAGCCCAGACCTCACGGCCGTCACTCGATACGCCCGAAACACCAAGAAGGCCCGACTTCGAGTTGAGCATCTTATCGGCCTCCTCGGAGGTGAGGCCCTCCATGCGCTGGAGGTAGGTGACGACAGTCGGATCGATCGAGCCAGAGCGAGTACCCATCGGCAGGCCCTCCTGGGGGGTGAAGCCCATCGAGGTGTCGACCGCCTGCCCGTACTTGGTCGCGGTGATCGAGGAGCCGTTGCCGAGGTGGCAGGTAATGACCTTCAGCTCCGAGAGGGGCTTGCCGACAAGCTCGGGGAGGCGCTCGGTCACGTAGCGGTGCGAGGTACCGTGGAAGCCGTAGCGGCGGACCTGATATTTCTCGTAGTACTCGTACGGGATAGGATAGATGTAGGCGTAATCGGGAAGCGTGCCGTAGAAGGACGTATCGAAGACACAGACGAGGGGCTTGCCGGGCATCAGGCGACGGCAGGCCTCAATGCCCTTGATGGCGGGCGGGCCGTGCAGGGGATTGATCGGAACGATCGAGTAAAGGTAGTTGATCTCCTCATCGCCGACGAGCATCGAGCGACGGAGCTTCTCGCCGCCGTGGGCAACGCGGTTGCCGATGGCGTCGATCTCGGAAAGGTCGGCGATGACACCGAGGGCGGGATCGGTCAGGAGCTTCAGGACGAGGGCGATCGCATCGTCATGATCGCGGAAGGTGACCTCCTCGCGGTAGTCCTCCTGCCCGGGGCGCTTGTGCGTGATCGCACCGCCAATGCCGATCTTCTCGCAAAGGCCCTTGGCGATCACGTTGCCGGTGTCCATATCAAACAGCTGGTATTTGAGGGACGAGCTGCCGGCGTTGATGACCAGAATTTTCATACGTTCTATCCTCCGTATTGTTTTGCTATCTTAGGCGCTGCGAGGAGCTATTCCTCGCGGACGCGTTTGGATTCGAGAGTGCGCTCATTCTCGCGCAGGGACCCCGTCACACGCTCACCGTTGCGGTAGGCGATGTAGTAGCAGAGGGCATCCAGCACCATCAGGCGCGAGATATGAGAATTGAGAGCGAGCGAGCCATGGCGCACCTCCTCGGTATCGGTAAGCAGCACGATGTCGCTCTGGCGGACAAGGGGCGAGCGCTCGGTCCCCGTAACGGCGACGGTCACGGCACCGCGCGAGCGCGCTAAGCGCAGCCCGTCCACAATATCCTTCGACGAGCCCGACTGCGAGATGCCGATCACAACATCACCTGCCGTGAGCTGGGAGATGGCAATGGTCTGCATATGCGTATCGGCGTAGGCATAGGAATTGCAGCCGGCACGCAGGAATTTGTTTGCGGCATCCATCGCGACAGAGGCCGACGAGCCAAGGCCGATCAGCACGCACTTGCGCGCCGTGGCGATCTTCTCGGCGGCGGCGGTCATCGCATCGGCCACAAGCAGACGCTTGGTACGCTCAAGCGACAGGTAGGCATCGTTGCAGACCTTCTCGAGGATCTCAAAGCAGGAATCTGTCGAGGTGATGGTGGGCAAGACCACGCGGCTCTCGTGCTCACGGGCCAGCGAGAGCTTCAGCTCCTGATAGCCCGAATAGCCGAGGCGCTTTGAGAAGCGCACGATGGTCGCCTCGGAGCTTTCGGAAAGCTCGGCAAGCTCGGTGATCGAATAGGGGAGGACCTCCCCGGGGTGCGAAAGCAGCCAATCGGCCACTCGCTTTTCGCTTTTGCCCATATCGTCGTAAAGGAGCTGGGCCTGAAGCAATGTTCGGTTCATGTTTTCTCCCTTTCGACGGTTTTTTGGGGGGTATTTTCAAAAAGTTTTTTCACCAAATATCATTTTACTATAAAACATTCGGTTTGTCAATAAAAAAAATATTTATTGTCAAAAAGTTCACAAACGAAAATGTTTTTCGGTATCTGTGTGTTGATTTTGCCATCATGTCGGTTCAAAATGAAACTGTTTTTCATTTTTAGAGGGGGACCGAGGGGTGGAATGAAAATATTTTTCAGAAGAGGCGGCAGGGAGGGGAGCCATCGGAAATAACACTTTTGCCCTTGCTTCTTGTTTTCTCGCGCGTTATAATAAGTTTGGAAGAAGAATTTTCAACAGGCGCAGGCTTTGTCACGACAAAAAGTGCTATCCGTCATGGATAGCACTTTTTATTCAAGGCACAGAAGACATTCCGCGATAAGAGTGTTCGACACCGAGAGTCCTTTCGCCGTGAGGGCGAGGGAGGTGTCGGTGATATGAAAGAAATCGGGGTAACGCTCGGTGACGGGGGCAAAGAGGACGCGGGGATCGCGGCCGAAGTCGTGAAGATAGCCTCCGCGGTCGATGCCCTCCGAAAGGCGGAGCGAAAGCATCACGCGCTCGCGCTCACGGTCGCCGTCGTCAAGCTTTTCACGGTCAACGGGAGTGAGGGGGCGACCGGCCAGATATCCGTCAAGGTCGCGGGGGGCGCCGTAGCGCACGCCGCCGATGTACGAGTAGGCAGCAACGCCGAAGCCAAGGTAGTCCTGACCTCGCCAATAGCGGAGGTTATGGCGGCTCTCGAAGCCCTCCTTCGCATAGTTCGAGATCTCGTAGCGGCGATAGCCCGCCTGCTCGAGGGCGGCAGCGGTGGCCTCCATCGCATCGGCGGCGGCATCGTCATCGGGAACGGTCGCGCAAAGAGGTGAGGTGGCGAGGGGAGTCCCCTTCTCTACCATCAAGGAATAGGCCGAGATATGCTCGGGCTGAAGAGCGAGGAGGCCGCGGACGGTGGCCGCCAGCTCCTCGGGGGTTTCGCCGGGGAGCCCGGTCATCAGGTCGAGGCTGATGTTCTCAAGGCCCGCGCGGCGGGCGGCCCGATAGGCCTCCTTGGCCTCCTCGGCGGTGTGGATACGCCCAAGGGCGCGGAGCGCGCGGTCGGACAGCGACTGCACGCCGAGGCTTACGCGGTTGACGCCGAGAGATTTCAGTAAAGAAAACTTTTCAAAATCCACAGTGCCGGGATTGGCCTCGCAGGTGATCTCGGCATCGGGGGCGAGCGTGTAATTCTCGCGAACGGCCGCAAGGATGCGCTCGAGCTCGGCCGCCGGCAAAAGCGAGGGCGTGCCGCCGCCGAGGTAGACGGTATCCACCGTGCGGTGAGGGACGGCGCGTGCCCGAAGCTCGCGGCAGAGGGCATCGGTATAGGCCGGCATATCGCCCTCGCGCCCCGCAAAGGAGCAGAAGTCGCAATAGGCGCACTTGCTTCGGCAGAAGGGGATATGGAGATAGAGGCCGAGGGTTCGGTCAGTCATTGTCGTCGAGCTTCAGGACGGCCATAAAGGCCTCGGGCGATACCTCGACCGAGCCGAGGCGGCGCATCTTCTTTTTGCCCTCCTTCTGCTTTTCGAGCAGCTTCTTTTTGCGCGTGATGTCGCCGCCGTAGCACTTGGCGAGAACGTCCTTACGCATGGCCTTGACGGTCTCACGGGCGATGATCTTCGAGCCGATGGCGGCCTGGATCGGGATCTCAAACAGCTGGCGCGGAATGTTGTCCTTCAGCTTTTCGGCGATGCGGCGGGCGCGGCCGTAGGCCTTTTCCTCGTGGACGATGAAGGAGAGGGCATCCACCTGCTCGCCGTTCAGGAGAAAGTCGAGCTTGACAAGGCGGCTCTCGCGGTACTCGAGGAAATCGTAATCCAGCGAGGCGTAGCCCTTGCTGCGGCTCTTTAAGGCGTCAAAGAAGTCATAGACGATCTCGTTGAGGGGCAGGTCGTAATGAAGCTCAGCGCGTGAGGCATCCAGGTACTTCATATCGAGATAGGTGCCGCGCCTTTCCTGGCAAAGATCCATAAGCCCGCCGATGTACTCCGTGGGCGTGATGATCGAGGCGCGGACGATCGGCTCGTAGGCGGCGTCGATCTCGTCGGGGGTGGGATAGCCCGCGGGATTGTCGATCGTGACCTCCTCGCCGTTTCGCATCCTTATTTTATAGATAACGCTCGGGGCGGTGGTGATCAGATCGAGATTGAACTGGCGCTCAAGGCGCTCCTCAATGATCTCCATATGCAAAAGCCCCAAAAAGCCGCAGCGGTAGCCAAAGCCGAGCGCCACCGAGGTTTCCGGCTCGTAGGAAAGGGCGGCATCGTTCAAGCGGAGCTTTTCAAGGGCATCGCGCAGGTCGCCGTAGCGAGCGCCGTCGGCAGGATAGATGCCGGCGTAAACCATTGGGCGGGCCGGGCGGAAGCCGGGCAGGGGCTCGGTGATACCCCCCTCGGCGTGGGTGATGGTATCGCCGATGCGGGTATCGCCCACCGTCTTCATGCTGGCGGTGAGGTAGCCGACCTCGCCCGCCTCAAGCACGCCGGTATCGTTCATGGCAAAGGCGCCGGGCTTACCGACTGACACAACGTCATAGACGGCACCCGTCGACATAATACGGATCCTGTCGCCGGCGCGGAGGCGCCCGTCAAAGACACGGACATAAACAACGACGCCGAGATAGCTGTCGTAATAGGAGTCGAAGACCAGGCACTTGAGGGGGGCCTCGGGATCGCCCTTGGGGGCGGGGATATCGGTGGTGAGGCGTTCAAGCACGTCGCGGATGTTCTTCCCCGTCTTGGCAGACACGGCCGGGCAGTCCTCGGCAGGGATGCCGATGATCTCCTCGATCTCGTCACGCACGCGAGACACGTCGGCCGAGGGGAGATCGATCTTATTGATGACGGGCAGGATCTCAAGATCATTGTCGCTGGCGAGGTAGGCGTGGGCCAACGTCTGCGCCTCGACGCCCTGCGTGGCGTCCACCACGAGGAGGGCTCCCTCGCATGCCTGAAGCGAGCGCGAGACCTCGTAGCCGAAGTCGACGTGGCCGGGGGTGTCGATGAGATTGTAATAATACTCCTCACCGTTCTCGGCACGGTAGGAGAGCGCCACGGTGCGCGCCTTGATGGTGATGCCGCGCTCGCGCTCAAGGTCCATGTTGTCGAGCATCTGCTCGTCGATCGCATGGCTGTCAACGGCGCGTGTCGCCTCAAGGATGCGGTCGGCAAGCGTTGATTTGCCGTGGTCGATATGAGCAATGATCGAGAAATTGCGGATAT
>JAZQVJ010000213.1:0-1739 GCA_045631785.1 Eubacteriales bacterium | reverse complement strand
ATGATGCCCACCGTCTCGCCCGGCAGGATGTGCAGGTCGATCGAATCCAAAACGCGCTCGGGGCTCCCCTTGTAGTAGCGGAAGGAAACGCCCGAGAATTCGATCTCACCGCGCTCGATGCGCGCCTCCTTACAGGCCGCCCCCTCGTCACTGATCGTGACCTCGGCGTCCAGCACCTCGCGGATGCGGCGTCCGCTGGCCAAGGCGCGGGAGCTGTTCATAAAGAGCATCGTCAGCATCATCAGCGACATCAGGATCTGGTTGATATAGGTGATAAAGGTCGTGAGCGTTTCTGCCGAAAGACCGGTGGCGGCGATCACCTGCCGTCCGCCGACCGAGAGGACAGCGAGGATCGTGCCGTACATAATGAGCATCATCAGGGGCTGTGACAGGAGCATCACGTTCATGGCCGAAAGATGGTGCTGCTTCAGGGAATCGTTGGCATGGCGGAACTTTTCTCTCTCATGCTCCTCGCGCACAAAGGATTTGACAACGCGCACGTTCGTCAGGTTCTCCTGCACCGTCGAATTCAGGTGATCGATGCGCCCCTGCATCCTCGTGAAGCGAGGGAAGCCGATTCGGATCACGAGGAACTGCACAAGAACGAGCAGTGGGACCGAGATCAGGAGTATCGCCGCAAGATCGGGGCGCAGGGCCACCGCCATGATGAGCGCCCCCACCAGCATAATGGGCGAGCGCATGCACATCCGCAAAAGCATATTGACGAAATGCTGGAGCTGTGTCACGTCATTCGTCAGTCGCGTTACGAGCGATCCGGTCGAGAAGCGGTCGATCTCGGTGAAGGAGAAGTCCTGCACGCGGCGGTAGATGTCGGAGCGCAGATCGGCCGCAAAATTGACCGAGGCCTTCGCACCGAAGTAGGCACCTCCCACACCGCCGAGGAGCATCAGGGCGGCCGCCCCTACCATCAGGGCCGCAATGCCGACGATGTACCAAATGTCGGCCGAGGTCGTCGTGCCGGGCGCCCCGCCGAGGCGCTTGATCGCGCCGTAGATGTTCTGCAGGAGCAGGGGCATCACGACCTCCCCCACCGACTCAACGATCATGCAAAGCGGTCCGAGAATGAAGGCCGTGCGGTAGGGGGCCGCGTATTTGAGCCACCGCTTCATGCCTCCGCCTCCCCTTGGGGCTCGCCCTGCCTGAGCGCCCCCTGCAGCCGCTTGAGCATCGACGAGAGGAGCGCGATCTCCTCGTCGGAAAGGGCCGAGAACATTGCAAGGTCGACCTCGGCAAAGGCCGAACGGCTCGCGCACAAAAGCGCCTCGCCCTCGGGCGTCACGGCAATGGTCTTGCGCCGCCCGTCCGCCGTGTCAGGCTCGCGGCGGATGTAGCCCGCCCTCTCCAGCTTGCCGAGCGTCACAGCCACAGCGGCGGGGCTGATGTCAAGCTCCTCGGCCAGCGCCCGCTGTGAGAGCCGACCGCCCGCGCGGTGCAGGTGCATCAGCATCCGGTGTTGCGAACGATGGATGCCAAGCTCGCTGATCGCGCGCTCGATCGCCGCACGGTGAAGGCGGTCGGTATACAAAAAGTCGTGGATCGTGCGATGCACCGTCTCGGCGCGCGTCCCCTCCGCGCCGTCCGGAGGTAGGATCGGTTTCGTCATAAAAGCTCCTCTCGGTCCCCACCGGGGGGCGCCGCCGCCCTCAAGGGCCCCGGCGCCGCCTCGGCGGCAGAATGTTAACGTGTTAATGATTAACGCGTTAACATTCTATCACACG
>JAZQVJ010000212.1:0-4326 GCA_045631785.1 Eubacteriales bacterium | reverse complement strand
TGCTCCTCGAAAGCGGCTCGACGTAGGTACTAAAAAACGCCCCCGGTGGGGGCGGTTTTTGTTAGCCACGTCGATACGCCAATACCTCGAACGACGCCCCGACCTCAAGACGGTCAAGGGCGGCAAGGCGCTCGCGCCCCGCCCTCGGCGTGCGGTAGAAGTAGGGTGTCATCGCAAAGAGGTCGGCAATCTCCTCCTTGCTGTTCAGTATAACGTGGAAGTCCACCTCGCGCCGATCTACGAGGGTGAATCCGTCAAGATCGTAGGCCACGGGTTGATTTTCATAAGGATTGTCGTAAAGAATACTTTTCATTTCAAAGAGGTGGCGGCGCGCAGGGATCGTGTAGAGGAAAAGGCCGCCCCGGCGCAGGACGCGCTGGTACTCCTCGGCAGCTAACGGCGCGAAGATGCAGGAGAGAAGGCTCACGGCACCGTCGGCGATCGGAAGGCGGTATACGCTTGCGACGGCAAGAGTAGCCGCAGGCAGACGGCGGGCGGCCAGGGTAAGGGCGTCCTTTGAGATGTCGATGCCTACCGCCGTGTCGGCAAGGGGGGCAAGGGCCTCGGTATAATAGCCCTCGCCGCAACCCGCATCGAGTAGCAGGCCGCCCTCGGCGTGCTCGTCGGCAACCTCAAGGATGTGACGGCGGAGGGGGGCGTAATGGCCGCCGTCGAGGAAGCGCCGCCGCGCCGCGATCATCTCGCGGTTATCACCGACGGCAGGGGGCTTGCCGGCCATGAGATTGACGTAGCCCGAGCGCGCGATATCAAAGCTGTGGCGCCCGTCACAGGAAAACACACGCTCGCTCCGCACAAGGGGGCAGCGGCACACGGGGCAGAGAAGGGGGGACGGCATAGCACTCTCCTTTTTCTTTTCTGTGTCCATTATAACACGCGAAAAAAATAAATCAAGCCTTTACAAGGTGCTTTCGGCGTGTTAAAATATATTGAAGAATAAATTTTTTGCAAGGAGCAACACTTAGGATGAGCATTGAAAAACGCGGCCGTGTCCTCGGCGTTGATTACGGTGACGTTCGCACCGGCATAGCGGTGTCGGATGAGGGGCGCTTTCTGGCATCGGGCATTGCCACTCTCCGTGAAAACGGGATGCTGAGGACCGCCGATCGCGTAGCCAAGGAGGCGAGCGATCGCGCCGTTTCTCTGATCGTTGTCGGCCTCCCCCGCAATATGGACGGCTCGTACGGCCCGCGTGCCGAGGTCATTCGCGCCTTTGTCGGGCATCTTGCCGAGCGCACCGAGATCCCCATTGAGCTGTGGGATGAACGCCTCACGACAGTGGAGGCGCACCGCATCCTCTCGGCGAGCGACGTCGGTGGCAAGCGCCGCCGCGCGGTGGTGGATACCCTTGCCGCCGAGATCATATTGCAAAGCTATCTGGATGCGCACCGTTGATTAAATAAAAAAATACACCGCCTTCACACAGCTGTCACACGCATACGCTATACTGTGAGTGACAAACAAGGAGGATACCATGAACTCAAAATCGAAGAAAACAAGGCCCACCGGCCTTCGTACCGCGGCCGGGACCGTCGCGTGCCTGCTCGTTGCGGCTATTCTTGCCCTCTCGCTTTCCTCCTGTGATCTCTTGGGCAGGGGAGGCGACAGTGACGGAACAGTAACGACCACAACGGCTATGACGCGCCCCGATACGACGCTGGATATCACCGTCAACCAATACTATACGCCGGCCCCCGTGCCCGATGATGCGGGGACGTATGCCTACGTTGCCAGGGAGGCCTCTCCCTCGGTCGTGTCGATCACCACCGAGGCGATCTCCTACGACAAGTATTACGGCAGCTACGTGCAAAGCGGTGCAGGCAGCGGCGTCATTTTTTCTGCCGATGACACCTACACCTACATTATCACGAACAATCATGTCATTGAGGGCGCCAGCTCGATTAAGGTTTTCACGAACACGGAGGGCTGCCCCGGCTATTCGGCTGACGTTATGGGTACCGACTGGATGACCGATATCGCGGTCGTCCGTATCAAAAAGATAGGGCTTACGATCGCCGAGATGGGCAACTCCCGGGATCTGAAGCTTGGCCAGGAGGTCGCCGCCATCGGCAATCCCCTCGGCACGTTGGGCGGCACCGTCACCGACGGGATCGTGAGCTGTCTTGCCCGAGAGATCTCGGTGGACGGCGTTACCATGACGCTGATCCAGCACTCGGCCGGCGTCAGCCCCGGCAACTCGGGTGGCGGCCTTTTCAACCTTTACGGTCAGCTGATCGGTATCGTCAATGCCAAGTCCTCGGGGACCGGCGTTGAGGATATCGGCTTTGCCATCCCCGTGGATATCGCCGTTGATCGCGCACTTCAGCTCACGAATAAGGGCTACGTGTCGGGCACTCCCTATCTTGGCATGAGCTTTGCCCAGTCCTCGAACTACGGTCTTGTTGTGTCGGGATATGCTTACAACGCAGAGCTCTCCTCCACCAACCAGGATACGATCGAGGCAGGGCATATTCTCAATTCTCTGAACGGTGTCACCATCACCGAGATCGCCGACATCCGCACCGTGCTCTGCAACGCCAAGGAGGGCGACGTCCTGACGGCGGTCATGCTGAAGCCGACGGGGAGCTTCTACGGCGGCTATTCGAGATACACCGTCAGCATCAAGGTCCACGAGTACGAGCCCACAGGGGCATCCACCCCGGATGAGCCGTCCTCCGGCGAAACCGACGGTGATATCAACTTCAACTAAACGGGGGGCTAGCAGCCGCCCTTCCTTGGAGGTAGAAGACAATGGCACATCTTCTGATCGTGGATGACGAGGCGCAGATCCGAACGCTGATCCGTAAATATGCCGAGTTCGGCGGTCACACCGTCAGCGAGGCCGAGGACGGCATGGAGGCGGTCCGTTACGTTCGCAGTGAGGCGCCCGATCTTGTTATTATGGATATCATGATGCCCGAGCTTGACGGATTTTCCGCCGTGCGCGAGATCCGCAAGACCTCGTCCGTGCCCGTGCTGTTCCTCTCGGCACGCGGCGAGGAATACGACCGCATCAACGGCTTTGAGTGCGGTGCCGACGATTACGTGGTCAAGCCCTTTTCGCCGAAGGAGCTGATGCTCCGCGTGGAGGTGATCCTCAAGCGCGCTGCCGCCGCCCCTGCCGCCGAGAAGGAGTGCTACACCTTCGGCGGTCTTGTCGCGGATATGACGGCGCGCATCGTCACGGTCGACGGCACCGTCGTCGACCTTTCACCGAAGGAATACGATCTCCTCTTTTACATGATCCGCAACAAGAACATCGCCCTCTCGCGTGAGCGCCTGATCACCGAGGTCTGGGGCTACGACTTCCTGGGCATCGACCGCACGCTTGATACCCACATCAAGCTCCTGCGGAAGTCGCTCGGCGCGTACAGCGCCCACATCGTCACCCTTCGCGGGGTGGGGTACCGCTTTGATGAATCGGTCTGACAGCGCGCGCCGCCCCCTCGGCCTGCGCCGTACGATCTTTCTGTATCTTCTCCTTTTCGTCCTCTTTACCGTTCTTCTTCTGTGGCTATTTCAAACCGTCTTTCTCGACCGCTTTTATACCGTTATTACCAAGCACCGTCTTTCCGACGGAGCTATGGCGATCGCGACTGCCAAGGGGACCGAGGATGCTGAGGTCATCGCCGAGAAGATCGCGCTCGATCATAACGCCTGCATCCGTGTCTATCTGATCGAGGGCAACGAGGCGAATACCTACCTTTCGGTCGACAGTCAGATCGGCTGTGTCATTCACCGCCTCTCCCAGCGTCAGCTGAACGATCTTTATACCGCTTCGGTCGGCAACGACGGGGCATGGTCGCGCTTTCAGCTGCGGGACGGCGACTTCCGCTTCGCGTGGGAGGTGGACGATGGCAGTGAGTATGAGGGCACCGTGATCGACGAGCGCCTGGTCTATTCGGTGATCGTCCCGATGCCCGAGGGGCGCTTGCAGTTCGTCCTGATCGACACCTCGCTTGAGCCGATCGACGGCACCGTGACCGTGCTCCGTATTCAGCTCTTGGTCCTTACCGGCGTTCTCGTGGTCGGGTCGGCCTTGCTCGCCTTCTGGATCGCACGGCGCATCTCACGCCCGATCACCAATCTGAATATCGCCGCCCGCCGTCTACCGAGGGGTACCTACCCACAGGGCTACCGTGAGGACGGCTATCTTGAGGTCGCCGAGCTTTCGGAAACCATGGGCAAGGCCGCCGAGGAGATCGGTAAGGTCGATAAGCTCCAGCGCGAGCTGATCGCCAATATCTCGCACGATCTGCGTACGCCGCTTACCATGATCATCGGCTACGCCGAGGCCATGCGGGACAT
>JAZQVJ010000211.1:0-1978 GCA_045631785.1 Eubacteriales bacterium | reverse complement strand
TATGAGATCGCCCCCCGCCGCCCCGGTGATATCGGTGCTTGCTACGCCAATCCCGAGAAGGCAGAGACGGTTCTTGGCTGGCGTGCGATGTACGACATCAAGAGAATGTGCGTGGATGCGGCGCGCTGGCAGAATCAGAACCCCGACGGATACCCGAACGACTGAATACGATCAAAAAGGACGGAGAATTTTCTCCGTCCTTTTTCTTAGTTTAAGATCAGGCGATCACGGTATTCGTAGGTGGTCATACCGAGATAGGTCTTGCCGCGGTTAACGGTGATCGGCACGCCGTCCTTATCGGTGATGTAGAGGCGTGACGTCATAGGATCACGCCGCCAGAAGATACTCATAGCGCCCCCCTCGGTAATATAGTAGCCCGTGCCGCCAAGCTCGGTATCCAGGGTAAGCTCAACGCCATCCCGCCCAACACGCCTTGTCGAGTCAAAGGACAGGACGAGAATGTTTTTGAAGGTAGGGAGGGGAGTGTTGCCTTCGGCAAGGGCCGCCCCCGAGCGCATGGTATACACCCCTGCAAGCGCATCGTATGTAAAGGCTGTGGCGGCGGTAGCGTTGTACGGGATCGAGATGTAGGTCGAGGTCGCCTCGTCAAGGGTAACGGTTTTTCCGACATCGGAGAGAGTGTACGGCAAAGCGATCGAGCCGGACACCACCGTTTCGTGGCCTGCCGCCGTGATGGCGGATTGCAGGGATGCGGGATCGCCCTCGTTTACCGAGGTAAGCGAGAGATCGACGGTCTCATAAAGGAAGCTCGCGCTTTCGCGGCCGATATCCGAGGTGCCGCGGTACACCGAAAGACCAAAAAAATCGTGAGAAAGAGCCGCCATATATGGCCGTATCGAGGCGATACCGAGCTCTGCAAACAAGGAGGCTCCTCCGCTTTTGAGGAGAAGCAGACGCGTGGATGCGGCCTCGGTGGGGGCTTCGATCACAAGATCGGCGGCGGCAATGGTGCTACCCGCGGCGGGTTTTACACAGAAGGCCAGCGGCCGCGATGCGGCCACCGTCGGTGCGGCGGGGGGCCCCGACAAGGGGGCATAGGCTGTTGCCGGCGGCTGTGCCGTCACAGGAGGCGCGGTCGTGGTAACGATTGGCGGCTCGGTGGTGGTAGGGGGATCGGTTACGGGCGGCTCCACGGTAGTCAGGGGTGATGTGGTCGTCACCTCAAGAGAATGATAAACGGTATCCGCATCGTCATCGCGCCAATGGCCGACGAGGGACTGCGTTTCACACGAAACGAGCAGCACCGTGCCGACAAGGGCAAGAAGACAGGCGAATACCGTTTTGTAGGGAAGTGGGGATCCTGTTTGGTTCTTCTTCACAATTGTTACCTCCTCGGTCTTTTGACCGACAATTGAAAAGGAAAACGTTTATTGTTTATTTGCTCTTTCGAGCCAGGCAGTTCCCAAATCGAAGGCTTCAAAGAGGCCGTCCACAACCTTTTGCTTGATGGGAGAGCCACCGGCCGAGGGGAGGATCTGGATCATCACCTTGCCGGGGAGCTTCGTGTTGAGGGTGGGATCCTCAACCTCGTTCATGATCATCAAAAACAGATAGTGGGGCTCGGACATGTCGCCGTAATACAGCTCGTTACCCTGGCGGACGAGGGGCTTGCCCTTGTACTCCAGGTACTTGCCCTGAATGCCGATTGCTTCCATGTGTGCTCCTTTCAAATATTGAAAATGACTGCCTGTCCTTTTCACTGACCATCCTACCACGACTACCAAATTTTGTCAATTCCTTCGACAAAAGGAGACGGTGATATTCGGTCGTGAAATTTCGCTATTTCTCGCAATAGGGGGCCGCCTTCATTGCGCTGTTACCCGCCACGGGGACGGGCATTGCCAGAGGATAAAGAAGATCGGCGCGTTGCGACACCGATGCTTGACGGGCAGCAGGATCCGGCAAGGCGCGTGCATCGGCCGGCTTTGTGAGAAGCGCGACCGACGACGAGCGCGAG
>JAZQVJ010000210.1:0-3286 GCA_045631785.1 Eubacteriales bacterium | reverse complement strand
CGGTAGGGCTCGTCGGCAATGAGGTAGATAACGGTACCAAACTCCTCCTCCTTGCGGCGGAGCAGATCGCACACCGCACGGACGGTTTCCTCACTGTATACCACGCCGCTGGGGTTATTCGGCGAATTGAGGATGACCGCACGGGTTGCGGGTGTCAGCTTTTTCTCAAGATCGGCAACGTCGATCTGGAAGCTCGCAGGCATTGGTGAGGACACTACGGGAACGCCCCCCGCGTTCTCAACAAAGACGCGGTATTCGGTAAAGAAGGGGGCAAACAGGATGCACTCCTCGCCCGGGTTCAAAAGCGCCTTGAGCGAGATGGTGAGCGAGGCGGCGGCACCGCAGGTCATATAGATGTGGTCAGCCGTGATCTTAGCACCGAAGTGGCGGTTGATGTGATCGGCGATCGCTTGACGGGTACCGGCATCCCCCTGCGCCGAGGTGTAGCCGTGCAGCGCCAGTGAATTCTCGTGGGCAAGGAGCGTTTTGAGCGCTTCCTCCACCTCGCGGGGCGGCGGCACGCTCGGATTACCGATGCTGAAATCAAACACGCGCTCAGGGCCGATCTCGGCGGCGCGCAGCTTGCAGTATTCAAAGATCTCGCGGATGATCGAGCGCTTACTGCCGAGCGCAAGCATTTTTTCGTTGATCATATCGTTACCAATCCTAAAAGTTTTTCGGCGTTCTCGCCAAGGATCCGCGCAAGCGACGTAGCGGGAAGACCGGTGCCCCTTAGAATGGCAAGCTCCTCCGAGGCATCGCGCCAGGGGCTGTCAGTGGCGAAAAGGATTCTCTCGTCCCCGTGCTTATCAACGATCTCAAGGAAGCGCTCGCGCGGCATCTCGTGCAGGCTGTACGCCGTATCGAGGTAGATCTCCTCGCCGCAAAGCAGGGCCAGCACCTCGTCCGAGAACTGCTCGCCCCCGATGTGTGCAAGCACCAGGCGGTCGTAGCCGCCAAGCGCGTCAAGCGCGCGCAAAACGCGATCCGGCGTGCAGTGGATCTCGCCTCTCACGTAGGCGGCATCCACACCGGCATGGGTGACGGTAATGAGGCCGCGCGCCTTGGCACGCGCAAGGATCCTGAGATACGCCTCGTCGTCAAAGTAGGTGTTTTGATAATCGGGGTGGATCTTGATCCCGAGGAAGCCGCGGTCAGCCAGCTCGTCCACGTGGTCCTCGGCGTCGGCATCACCGGGATGCACACCGCCAAAGGAGAGGATGCGAGAGGTGGGATATACCCCTGCGTTCACCTCGGCGGCGAAATCGGCCACGTGGGAAAATTGGCGGGGGCGCGTCAGGACGGGGAGGTTGACCGCAAGGTCAACGCCCGCGCGGTCCATCGCAGCGCAGAGCCCCCGTGCGGTGCCGTCCGAGTGGCGGGGCGTCTTGGCCCCCTCCTCAATGGCCGCTACGGTCGCCTCGGCGATCCGATCGGGAAAGATGTGGGTGTGAAAATCAATGATCATGGCAACTCAGAGGGCTTCGATCTCATCCGCCGCCATCGTGCCGATCCCCGCCTCACGGAGAACGAGGCAGGCGGCCTCCAGCTCATTGGTTTTCATTACGATCGAAGCGTCATCGGTCCTGACCGAAAGGCCGTACATATACTCAATATTGACGCCCCCCTCCGCGATCCGCGTGACGGTTTCCTGCAGGCTACCGGCCACGTGAGGCACCTTGATGATGAGGACATCGGTGAGCATGCTGGAGAAGCCCGCCTCAAGCAGAACGCGGCAGCCCTCCTCGGGGTGATTGACGATCAGGCGGAGCAGACCGTATTCGGTGGTATCGGCAAGGCTCATCGAAAGGATATTGATGTGGTGCTTTTTGAGAACGGCCAGCACCTCGCTGAGCCTGCCCTTGCGGTTTTCGATAAATACCGACAACTGTTTGACTGTCATATCGGGATCCTCCTTAATTAGTAAAGCTTGCGGTTATCAATGACATGCACGGCCTTGCCCTCGCTGCGCTTCAGCGAATTCGGGCCCATCAGCTTGATCCTTGCGCTGATGCCCAGTGCCTGCTGGATGACGGTCCCGATCTTCTTCGTGAGCTTCTCAATGCCGCGGATCTCGTCGGTGTAGTGCTTGACGTCCACCTCCACCTGGATCTCAAGGGTATCGAGATTGTTCTCGCGGTCGATCACCATCATATAGTGGGGAGTGACCTCCTCCACCTCGATGAGTGCGGCCTCGACCTGGCTCGGGAAGACGTTGACACCGCGAATGATGAGCATATCGTCGCTCCGTCCCTTGAAGCGCGAGATGCGTGCACTCGTGCGGCCGCACGCGCAGACCTCGCGTGAAAGGCTCGTCAAGTCCTTCGTGCGGTAGCGGATCAGCGGGATCCCCTCCTTCGTGAGGGTGGTGAAGACCAGCTCACCCGTCTCGCCGTCAGGGACGGGAGTAAGGGTTACGGGATCAATGATCTCGGGATAGAAGTGGTCCTCGCACACGTGGAGCCCTGCGTGATGCTCGCAGTCGCAGGCAACGCCGGGGCCCATGATCTCGGAGAGGCCGTAGATGTCGTGCGCCGTGATATGCAGGCGCTCCTCGATCTCCTTTCGCATCTTCTCGGTCCAGGGCTCGGCACCGCAGATCGCCGTGCGGAGCTTGATCTTGTCAAGCAGCCCCTCGTCGCGCAGGACCTCGGAGAGGTGCAAAAGATAGGAGGGGGTACAGGCGATCGCCGTCGCCCCAAAGTCGACCATCATCGTGGTCAGCTTCTTCGAGTTGCCCGTGCTCATCGGCACGACCATCGCGCCGAGATGCTCGGCGCCGTAATGCGCACCAAGACCGCCCGTGAACAGACCGTAGCCGTAGGCGACCTGGATGATATCGTCGCGCGTTACCCCGGCCATCGAAAGGCAACGGGCCACACATTCCGCCCAGATCTCGATGTCGTTTTTCGTGTAGCAAACGACGGTCGCCTTGCCCGTCGTGCCCGAGGAGGCGTGAATACGCACGATCTCCGAGCGAGGGGCGGCAAAAAGACCGAAGGGATAGGTATCGCGCAGGTCGTTCTTCGTGGTGTAGGGGAGCTTCGTGATGTCCTCAATGCCGCGGATGTCCGAGGGCGCAACGCCCGCCTCATCCATGCGGCGGCGGTAGAACTCCACGTTGTTGTATACGTAGTCAACGAGCTTCACAAGGCGCTCGCTCTGGAGGGCGGTCAGCTCCTCGCGCGACATACATTCGTGTTTTTTATCGTAGATCATAGTAATGCTCTCTTATGCCTCGTAGCCGGCCTCAAAGGCCGCCGTGTTGATCTCAACCGTTTTCGTG
>JAZQVJ010000209.1:0-10999 GCA_045631785.1 Eubacteriales bacterium | reverse complement strand
CGCCGTTGAGGACGAGCCCGCCGTTGAGGACGAGCCTGCCGTCGAGGATGAGCCCGCCGTCGAGGATGAGCCCGCCGTCGAGGACGAGCCCGCCGTCGAGGAGTGGGAACCCTTTACCCTTGATAGCATGATCGATACCTTGATCGCCGAAAAGCGCGCCGATCGCGCCGAAAAGGAGCAGCCGCCCAAGGAGGCGAGCCGCGCCGAGGAGGTCACGCAGGAGCTTTTTGTGCTTCCCTCGGAGGACGAGCCTGCCGAGGAGGTAACCTCTTTGCCGATAGAAGAGGCAGAGCCCGCGGCCGGTGAACCCTCGGTTTCTGCCGAGGAGCCCGCCGCCGCACCGCAAGCCGGTGAAGAAGCCTCGCCTGTGCGTGATGTTACTCCTCCCGATGGGATCTGGGCGATGGCCTCGGTTGCCGCCGAGGAGATGGCAAGACAGAAAAGGGCTAAGCGCCGCCGCTTCCGCATCCGTCGGATCCGCCGCGCCGGCGAGGCACCTTTCCCCACCGTGACCGACATCGGGGATCCCCGTCCCTTGATCGGCGAGTCACCCGCAGCCCTTGAGCGCGAGATGCGCGAGGAGGAGGGCATCGGCGCTCTCCGTCCCCAGGATTTCTTTATTGCCGATCTGCGCCGCGAGGAGATCGCCGCTTCGGCCACCGGGGAATATATTTCGAGAAATCAGATCGAGTCGATCGCCACGGCCTACGCCAATGAGCGCACCTCGCTCACCTGGCGCTTTGCCCTCGGCATTTTCCTCACGGTCTTTGTGCTGATCTATGAGAATCTCCCGATCTTCGGGGTTACCCTGTCCTCGCTCCTTGGCCTTGGTCCGCGCCTTGCGATAACGCTCGATCTCGGCCTGCTTCTTGCCGCCGCCCTCCTTGTCACCGACCGTCTTCGCGGCGCGGTGAATGAGATCTTTGCGTGGCAATACGGTGTCAATGCGATCACGCTGCTTACACTCGCCGTATCGCTTTTGCTGCTCACCGTGGCACTGATCCTCGGTGAAGACCGCGTGCTTTGCGCTCTCCCCGGTGTGCTCTCTGTGACGCTGCTTCTTGGCTTTGCTCGTCTTGAGGTGAAGGATGCCGAAAAGACCTTCGGCCACCTGTGTGAGTCGGGCGACAAGCTTGCCGCCGAGGATATCCCCGCCATTTATGCGGCTGAGGAGGCGAATATCCTTGCCCGCCGTGTGCGTGATGTGGTGCATATCAAAAAGGTCGGCTTTGTTACGGGCTATTTTGCACGGATGAACCAAAGGCGTGAGGACTTCCGCTTGCATACCGTTCTCTCTCTCGTTGCCCTCGGCAGCCTTCTTCTTGGGACCGGCATCACGGCCATCGCCGCGCCGATGCTTGGCGCGACCGAGGTCCTCTCTCTCTCGGCGTGGCTTTCCGTGCCACTTTCGCTCTCTCTCTTTTATGCGGCCCGCCGGATGCCCTATCACCGCCTTGTTGAGAATGCCGATGCCCACGCAAGCGCCGTGCTTGGTGAAAGCTCGGCCGAGGATTACGCCGATATCGATGCCATCGCCTTTGAGGACGTTGAGGCCTACCCTGCGAGAAAGGTCCACGTGCGAAAGATCAAGATGTACGGAGACAGCCATCTCGACGAGGTGCTTTACTACATGGCCAGTGTCTTCTCGGTGCTGGGCGGTCCGCTTGACGGTGTCTTCCGTGTGTCGGCCTCCGAGCTTGGCATTTCGGACGATGTGACCTTGCTTGAAAGCGGAAACGAGGGGTTTGAGGCCCGTGTGGACGGCGTCCACGTCCGCGTTGGTAAGTGGGGGCATTTCCCGACGGCACAGGTATCCCCCTATCACGACACCGAGGATATTGCCACCGAGAGCGAGGGGAACATCAGCATTATGTTCGCCGCGATCGACGGTGCTATCAATGCGAAATTCTATATTGAATACAACATCAAGGATAGCTTTGAGCGTGCCGTCCGCCGTCTTCAAAAGAACGGCGTGCAAACGCTTGTCCGCAGCTTCGATCCGAACATCGGGGATAAGCTTTTGGCGGCTACCTCGCGGAGCTGCGATTCGCGCCTCCGTGCTGTTAAAAAGAAGCCCGAGCAGATGTACGACTTTGCCGAGTCTCGCATTGACAGCGGTCTTGTCACCGGGGCCGGCTCGCGTGATCTTCTCGAAACCCTCTTCCTTTGCCAGAATTACCGCAAGTCGACGCGCGTTTTGCGCGTTATCAAGGCCGTGGCCCTTCCCGTCACGCTCGTTGGCGCTTTGCTCCTTTCCTTTTTTCTGACGGGGGGCGCCTACCATTCGGTATACGGGGCGGCGCTCTCGCTGTTCTGGCTGCTTCCTGTGTCGATCGTCACGGGTATTTTCCTGAAGAAAGAAAGATAACACTATGAATTTTCGTGACTACCCCGAGATCCTTCGCTCTGTCGAAAAGCCCGGTCGCTATACGGGAGGAGAGCTGTATGAGATCAAAAAGGACAAGGCAAAGACCGACGTTCGCGTGGCCTTCTGCTTTCCCGACGTCTATGAGATCGGAATGTCAAACCTCGGGATGCGTATTCTCTACGAGTGCCTGAATGCCGAGGAGGGTGTTGCCTGCGAGCGCGTCTACGCCCCTTGGGGGGATATGGATGAAAGGATGCGTAAGCACGGGCTACCTCTTACCGCCTCGGAAAGCGGAGACCCCGTCTTTGACTTTGACATTGTGGCCTTTACCCTTCAGTACGAGCTTTGCTACACGACGGCTCTCCATATGATGAAGCTTGCAGGCATCCCCCTGCTTGCCTCCGAGCGAGGGGAGGATGCCCCCATCCTCCTCGGTGGCGGTCCCTGCGCCTACAACCCCGAGCCCTTGGCCGATTTCTTTGATATTTTCTCGATCGGCGAGGGCGAGGAGGCCCTTCCGGAGCTTGCCCGTCTTTTGCGCCGTATGAAGCGTGACGGCACCTACACGAAGGCGGCCTTCTTGCGTGAGGCCTCGCATCTTGAGGGCTTCTACGTTCCCTCGCTCTATGACGTTACGTATCACGAGGACGGCACGGTCGCGGCCATCAAGCCGAAGTATGACGATGTGCCGGGGAAGGTCAAAAAGCGCATCGTTGCCGATCTTGACAGCGCGCGCATCCCCCTCCGCCCCGTGCTCCCGTACATTGAAACCGTGCATGATCGCGTAATGCTTGAAACCTACCGCGGCTGCACCCGCGGCTGCCGCTTCTGCCAGGCGGGGATGGTCTACCGCCCCGTGCGTGAGCGCTCGGTCGATCGCCTGTGTGAGCAGGCCGAGGCCCTTGTTGCCAATACCGGCTACGAGGAGATCTCGCTGATCGCGCTCAGCATCAGTGACTATTCCCATGTCGATGAGCTGACCGACCGGCTGCTTTCCTGGACGAACGAGAAAAAGGTAAATCTTTCTTTGCCATCGCTTCGCGTTGACAGCTTCACGCGTGAGCTGATGGATAAGATCTCCACGGTCCGTATGGGAGGCATCACCTTTGCCCCTGAGGCCGGCACCCAGCGCCTGCGGGACGTGATCAACAAGAACGTATGCGAGGAGGACCTTCTCCGCGCGACGGGCATCGCCTTTGAAGCAGGGAAGAGCAACGTCAAGCTCTACTTTATGCTTGGCCTGCCCACCGAAACGCCCGAGGATATCGCCGGTATCGCCGGGCTTGGTGCAAGCGTTATCGAGCGTTATTTCCAGGTGCCAAAGCCGAAGCGCAGCGGGCGCGGTGTCAGCGTAACGCTGAGCGTTGCGTGCTTTATTCCGAAGCCCTTTACCCCCTTTCAGTGGGAGCCGCAGGCAACGCTGGAGGAGCTCCGTGAGAAGCAGGAGCATCTTAAATCCTGCGTGACCGACCGCCGTATTACCTACAACTATCACGAGGCCAAGGTCTCGCGCATTGAGGCAGTGTTTGCCCGCGGCGACCGGCGCCTTTCGCGCGCTCTGCTTCTGGCCGCCGAGGAGGATCGCGCCTTTGATGCCTGGGATGAGTGCTTCTCGTACGATGCCTGGTGTGACATTTTTGAGCGTGCGGGGATCGATCCGGCCTTCTATGCCAACCGCGCCTTAGGCCTTGACGAGGTCCTGCCGTGGGATATGATCGACTGCGGTGTCAGTAAGGAATTTTTGCGCCGTGAGCGCGATCGCGCGTACCTCGGTAAGACGACTCCCTCGTGCGCCGAGCATTGCTCGGGCTGCGGAGCATCCAAGCTGGGAGGTAAAAATCAATGGTGTCCCTGATTCAAAGGAAGAAGCCCGAGGGGGCGGTGCATATCACACTCCGCTTCCGTCTTGAAAAACGGGGAGCGCTTGCCTACATCTCGCATCTCGATGTCCTGCGTACGATGATCAAGGCGCTGAAGCGTGCCGATCTTCCTCTGTATTACAGTGAGGGCTTCTCGCCCCATCCGAAGCTTGTCTTTGCAACGCCCTTGTCGCTTGGGCAGGAGAGCGTTTGCGAGTATCTTGACGTCCGTCTTCAGGAGGAGTATGATCCCGAGGCAGCGATGCAGGCTCTGAACGCCACACTCCCCGAGGGGATCCGCATTACGGCGGCAGGGTACCCCGCGGTTAAGTTTGCCGCCATTGCTCGCTCGACCTACGAGATCGCGATAAGGACGGCGGGCGCCGACGAGGCCCTGGCCGCGCGCTGTGCCGCCCTGCTCACCTCGCATCCGCTGATCGTCTTTAAGCGTTCCAAGGCAGGTGACCGCGATACCGATATCTCGGGGAGTATTCTTTCGGCTGATGCCTCCTTCCGGGATGGTGAGATCCGTCTTCTCGTGACGCTGGCCGCCGAGGGCTCGGCCTTCCTGAATCCCGAGTATCTTGTGACGGCACTCCGCCGCGACCTTGGCATACTTTCGACCGATCCCATGACCGAATCCTGCCGCATCCTCCGCGTTTCCCTTGCCGATGAAACCGGGGAGACCTTCCACGATGAGGTGTGATATGAAATTCAAAACCCTGATCTTTGACCTCGACGGCACGCTCCTCAATACCATTACCGACCTTGCAAGCAGTGTCAATTATGCGCTTCGGCAGCACGGGTATCCGACACATACCGAGGCCGAGTATCTCCGTATGGTGGGCAACGGCGTTGAGGCGCTGGTGGCACGCGCTCTCCCCGGCGGTAAGGAGAATGCCGCCTTCCCCGCGGTGTACGCCACCTTCCGATCCTATTACGAGATCCACAAGGCGGATGCCACCGCCCCCTACGCCGGGATCTGCGAGATGCTTTCCGAGCTCAGCAAGGCCGGATTCCCAATGGGCATCGTTTCGAACAAGTTCGATCCTGCCGTTAAGGCCTTGGCCGCACGCTTCTTCAGTGACACCGTCCGCGTGGCGGTGGGCGAGAGCGAGACGGTGGCCAAGAAGCCGGCACCCGATGCCGTGTACGTGGCACTCTCCGAGCTTGGCGTTACCGCGGACGGTGCCGTTTTCATCGGTGACTCCGAGGTGGATATCGAGACCGCCAAAAACGCCGGACTCCCCTGCCTTTCGGTGGGATGGGGCTTCCGCACGGAGGAGGATCTCCTCGCCGCGGGCGCCGACCGCGTTTTTGCAACCCCCCGTGAGCTTTGCCGGTATCTTCTCGATTAAAAAAGAAAAAGGATAGGCCCTTGCCTATCCTTTTTCTTTGCTTTAGTTAACAAAACGGAAACAAAATGAAAATCATTGGGCAATAAGTCCTTGCTACAATAGCGGTGCAAAATCGGAAAGCTGTGTTTTGGAGTAGGGCTATGAAAAAGAAATACAAGGTAAAAACCGGTAAAAAAACGATAGAGCGTGAGTACAACTACATCCCCTTTCGCTATATCATTGCGGTTTTTATTACGCTTCTTGAAATACTTGCGATCATCGGCATTGTGATTGTGTGCTGCTATTATATTCCGTATTTTTATATAGCTGCCTTTATTACGGAGATTTTTTGCATCATTAAGATCATCGCCTCCGATGATAACCCCGATTACAAGGTTCCGTGGCTTTTGTTTGTTCTCATATTACCGATTGCCGGATTTATGCTGTATTTCCTGTTTTACTCGCGAAAGCTCCAAAAGAAATTTATACGGCGGCTTCGGGAGCTCGAAAAATGTCGCTATACGGCGGATCAAGACAGCCTTTTTGCCGAGCTGGAGCAAAAGAATCCTCACGCCGCGGCGCAGGCAAGGATGCTTTGCTCTATTTCGGGGGCGAGCGTGTTTAAGGATACGGAGGAGCGCTACTATCCGCTTGGAGAGGATATGTGGCAGGCGATGCTCACTGACCTTGAGAGAGCCGAGAAATTTATCTTTATGGAATATTTTATTATAGAGGAAGGAGATTTCTTTGACTCTATATTGGATATTCTGAAGCGCAAAGCCGCGGCCGGAGTTACCGTTCGCGTGCTTTACGATGATATCGGGTGTATGAGCACACTCCCCGGCAATTATCATAAGCAGCTCCAAAAGCACGGCATTGAGGCCACGCCCTTTTCGCGGCTGCGTGGGAACGCCGATAGCGAATTCAACAATCGGAGCCACCGCAAGATCTGCGTGATCGACGGCAGGATAGGATATACGGGCGGCGTGAATATTGCCGATGAATATATCAACAAGGTAGAACGCTTTGGCCATTGGAAGGATACCGGGATCCGCCTTGAGGGGGAAGCGGTGTGGGAAATGACAAGAATGTTTTACATTGATTACGGCATTAATGTTAAACGTCTGCCACAAACCGAGGAAGAGCTATATCCCCGCCAAAGCGGGCTCAAGGCTGACGGATACGTTATCCCGTTCGGTGATGGGCCGCGCCCATTGTACGAGCGCAGAGTGGGCAAGAGCGTGATCCAGAACATGCTGGCAGCCGCAACGAGGTACATGTATATGACCACGCCCTACCTTATTATAGATAACGAGCTGTGCGGGAGCATTGAAAACGCCGCACTGCGCGGTGTGGACGTGCGTATCATCGTTCCGCGCATTCCTGACAAAAAGCTCGTTTTCGGTATGACGAGAAGCTTTTATCACCGCCTGATGAAGGCGGGCGTGAGGATCTATGAATACGAGCCCGGCTTCATTCACGCAAAAAGCTACATTGCCGACGATGAATACGCGATGATCGGCACGATCAATCTTGACTATCGCAGTCTGGTCCATCACTTTGAAAACGGTGTTTGGATGTATAAGTGCACGACTATCACAGATATAAAAAGAGATATTGACGAAACCCTTGGAAGATCCATTGAGATCACCCCCGCTATGCTCAAAGCAAATCTCTTTGCACGCTTCATTCGCTCGGTGGTGAGGATCTTTGCCCCGATGCTGTAAGTCACGGAAGGACAGTATGCAGAAAACAGACATTAGCGTCGGAGAATTCGTGGCCCTGACGCGCTACGTTCTCCACACCGCAGAGTTCGGGCAGATGAAGCACTATCAGCATCACAGAAAAAGCACGCTGTACCACCACTCCCTGAAGGTTGCGTTTCTATGCTATAAATACTATAAAAGACATCCGCGAATGGGGAGGACGATCGGCTTGCGCGACTTTTTGCTGGCCGCGCTGTTACACGATTATTACCTATACGATCTGCACGGCGCGGGAGAAAAGCACAGGCTTCATTGGTTCAGGCATCCTGGGGCTGCCCTTCGCAATGCGCTTTTGGCATATCCGGCGCTCACCCGGGGGCAGAGGGACATGATCAAGCATCATATGTTCCCCCTGACACTAAATCCTCCAAGGACGAGGGCCGGGTGGCTCGTGTGCTTTTATGACAAGATAGCGGCGATCCACGACCGTTACGAAGCATGGTTTATAACATATCATAAACATTTCAGAAGCAAAACACAAAACAGGATCTCGTAAAATACAATCACAACGAAGCAAGGAAAGCAGGAAATTATGGAGAATAATACGTTCAGCTACAGTTACTTGGCCACCGAGAGCCAAGAGGCACGGGAGATCAGAAAAAGGTACGTGCCGCAGGAAACCAGCAAAATTGAGCGCCTGCGTCGGCTTGACGCTAAGGTGCAGAACGCCGGCATGGTCGAATCGCTTTGCCTCGGCATCATCGGCGTTTTGATCTTCGGTGTTGCGATGTGCTTTGGCCTTCGCGTATTCGGCGCCGTCTGGTGGCCGGCGATCCCGATCGGCATCATCGGTGTTTCCGCTATGCTCCCCGCCTATCCTGTGTATCGCTATCTCTACGAAAAAAAGAAGGCAGAGCTCACCCCGGAAATTCTGCAGCTGACCGAGGAATTGATCGGAAAGCAGCAGTGAGGATTAACAAAATGCAAACAAAATCGAAAACAAGCAAAAACAATAACGGGATATACTGATTTTGCAATAAAGAAAGAGAGGTAACGCCATGAATCTTAATGAAAAGAAAACCGCGGAGAGGATCCGCGACGAGTACAGGGAAAAGCAGTCTACGGATCTTGATGCGCTCCGTGAGCTTGATGCCAGGGTGAAGCGCCCCGTAAGAATAGCCGCCTATTCCTACGGCTCGGCAGGCTCCCTCGTGCTTGGCACGGGAATGTGCCTTGCCATGAAGATCATCGGGAGCGCCGTGGCCCCCGGCATAGTGATCGGCACCTTGGGGATCGGTATGGTCAGCAGCACGTACACGCTGTATAAGAAGATCCTCGCCAAGCGCCGCCTGCAATATAAAAACGATATTGAAGAATTGAGCGCGAGGGTCCTCGGGGATAAGGGCTGACCCTGAATTAACAAAACGAAAACAAAATTGAAAACAATCAAAAACACCCGCGCACTATAATCAAACCGTAAAAACAAAAACATATACAAAGGAGATCGGAGCAATGGGAATTAAGGCATTTTTCAAGAAGGCATTCAGTGATATGAAGGAGAGCACCAAGGCGCAGCACGAGGTCACCAAGGCCGAATTTGCGGCCGCCAAGGCAGAGGCAAAGGCGAATTTTGAGGAAAACAGGTTCCACAACACCTATGCCAAGGCCAAGGCCGATGCGAAGAAGACGTGGGACGATGCTCACATGAGCCCCGCCGAGAGAGCCGCCAAGATGCAGGAGGAGCGCGATGCCAAGATCGCCGAGGCCGAGGCGAGAACCGCCGCTGCCAACGAGCGCTACGAGGCAGCGAAGAAATAAGCACAGGGAGAGGATAGGCCGTGAGGTCTATCCTCTCTTTTGGAAAAACCGCGAGTGACGCAAATAGTCCGAGGGATGTCTTTCTTTTCCAAAAGGCTCGCCGTGAAAACAAAATTTTAACATTTCCGTGTTATAATAAAAGCAACGCGATAAGAATACCTAAAAGGGGGAAGCTATGTTCAAAATTTTAGTTGTTGAGGATGACCGCGACCTGAATCGCTCGGTATGCTCCTTCTTGAACGGCTCGGGATATGAAGCGGTCGGTTGTCTCGATGCCGAGAGCGCCTACGACGAAATGTATAGGACGACCTTTGACCTCATTGTTTCGGATATTATGATGCCGAACATCGACGGCTTTGAGTTTGCCAAGACCGTGCGCTCGCTCAACAGCGATATTCCGATCCTGTTTATGACCGCCCGTGACGATCTTGCATCCAAGCAGAGGGGATACCGTATCGGCATTGACGATTACATGACAAAGCCGATCGATCTTGACGAGCTTTTCCTGCGGATCGGCGCGCTGCTTCGCCGTTCTAAGATCGCCTCGACACGGCGCCTGGAGGTCGGCGACTTTGTGATGGATGCCGACGAGAGAAGCGCCGCCTTGAACGGCGAGGAGATATCCTTGACGGTAAGAGAGTTCGATCTGCTCTATAAGCTCCTATCCTACCCGAAAAAGACCTTTACCCGCACGCAGCTGATGGATGAGTTCTGGGAAGTCGACACGCAGACGGGAACACGGACGGTGGACGTCTATATGACAAAGCTCCGTGCGAAGCTCTCGGCGTGCTCCTCCTTTGAGATCGTGACGGTTCACGGTCTTGGCTATAAGGCGGTAATCAAATGAAAGGTGATAAAACCGCAAAAAAGATCATCGCAACGTTAAGCAGCTTTTTGGTCTTCTTTTTGGTCGTAGCGGCGGTGATCACATGCTGTCTGATGCTGTTTACCCAAACGCTTCAGAAAACCATTGGGCACGAGTTCACTCAAGACGAGATCACCGCCGCCGCCAAGGCGACGATGATGAACGTCGTTCTCATCAGCGCGGGAATGGCATTCATTGACTATCTGCGCCGCAAATTCACGGTGGAGCGCCCCGTCAGGAGGATCACCGAGGCGATGGGAAGGATGATCGAGGGAGATTTCCGCGTTAGGATCGAGCCGATCGGGAAATTGTGGACCGACGACAGCTTTAACGAGATCATCGAGGGCATCAACCGGATGGCGGAGGAGCTTTCGGGCGTGGAAACGCTCCGCACCGATTTCATTGCCAACGTATCCCATGAAATGAAAACCCCCCTTGCGGTCATGCAGAACTACGGAACGCTTCTGCAGGCGGGCGACCTGTCCACGGAAAAGCGCATGGAGTACGCCAAGGCCATCACCGATGCCTCGCGCCGCCTTGCCGATATGATGACGAACATCTTAAAGCTCAACCGCCTTGAAAATCAGCAGATCTATCCCAATCCTGCGACCTTTGATCTTGGCGAGCAGCTGTGCGAATGCCTTTTGCAGTACGAAAGCACATGGGAGCGTAAGGCGATCGAGATCGAGACCGATATTGCCGAGGGCGTATTTGTTTCTGCCGATGCAGAGCTTTTGTCCCTTGTATGGAACAACCTGTTTTCCAACGCGTTCAAGTTTACCGAGGATGGCGGCAGAGTCTCGCTTGCGCTTGCGGCCGATGAGGAATATGTTACCGTCAAAATAGCCGACACGGGATGCGGAATGACCGTCGAGGTTGGCGCACATATATTTGAAAAGTTCTATCAAGGCGACACCTCACGCGCAACCCAAGGGAACGGTCTTGGCCTGGCGCTCGTCAAGCGCGTGGTCGATATACTGCAGGGCGAGATCAACGTGGAAAGCACCGTGGGCGTTGGCACGACCTTCACGGTCAGGATCAGGAGG
>JAZQVJ010000208.1:0-1696 GCA_045631785.1 Eubacteriales bacterium | reverse complement strand
CAACAAGCAGACGGTAGCCGTTCGTCGTGGTGAATTCAAGAGGACGGGCCTTCGGGGCTTCTTTATTCCTTGGATCCTTCTCCTTTGACAGATAGCCAAGCGAGGAAAGCTCGGCGCGCAGATCCGCAAGATCCTGCTCGCTCTCGGCACGCTCGAGAAAGCCGCGCACTCCGACAAGGTAAGCAAGCTCCTCTTCACCGGCGGCGATCAGCTCTGTGAGCTTTTCCCTGGCTCGGCGGGATTTGGTATAAAATTTATACATGCGCTGTGCATTGGCCGCCGGAGCAAGACGGGAATCAAGCTCCACCGTCACCTCCTCGGGCGGATCGACACGATAATCGGTGGCTCGGAAGGAGGTCATTCCGCGGGAAAGGCGGTAGATGTTTTCGGTGATAAGATCGCCCTGGCGCTTGTAAAGAGCCCCCTTCTCACAATCGGCAAGCTCCTCACGCTGGGCCTCCAGCTTGCGAACGAGCTGAGCCTCACGGCGCGAAAGAAAGCGCGAAAGGTCAGAGGAGCGCTGACGCAGGCGCTCAGCGCGATCACGCTCGCCAAAATACGCGTCAAGAAGCGCACCGAAGGAGGCAGGGTGCTGCGTCGCAAGGCCGCTGACCGTCACGGGGGCGTAGCTGTACTCTACAGGAACACCCTCAGCATCGGTAAGGAGTGTGGGAGTGAAGCGAAAGTCGCGCACGTCCGAAAACCATCCGTCAAACGCCGCAAAAAGAGCCTCGAAAGACACAGAGGACAAGAGTGCCTCGGAGGAGCCGGAGGCGCGGCGCGCGATCTCGCGCGCATTGGCGGTAGCGATACCGAGATAGGTATCGGTCAAAAAGCGGGCGGCGGTGCGATCAGCAGGATAAAGGGCCAGCGCCGCAAGGAAGGCATCGCGGTCACAGATCAGCGGATCGAGCTTCTGCATTACGGGGGGCTTTACATAGTGCATCCCCGGAAGAACCTGACGGATACGGCTGGCCGAAAAATCCACAATACGGAAGGCAGAGATGATGCGCTCCTCACCGTCGAGCAGAATGATATTGCTGTATTTCCCCATCATCTCGGCAATGAGGGTACGGCGCACGCCGAAGCCCAGCTCATCCCGCGCCGAAAAAACAAAACGGGCGGCACGCTCGAAGTCGATCTGCGAGGCCTCGATCAGCTTTGCCCCCAGAAGATGCTTGCGGAGAAGCATACAGAACATGGAGGGAGTCGGCAGATTTTCACGCTCGATGGAGGAATAGGAAAAGTGCGGTACGTTCGTTCCCGCAACGAAAGACAGGCGGCGCGTGACACCGCCTGCGTGAAGATGGAACACAAACTCGTCGCGCGAGGGCTGCGAGATCTTCTCAACCTTGGCGCCGCCGCACAGCGTATTGCTGATCTCGTGCGAGATCGCGCGAAGCATCCCGGCATCAAATGCCACGTTTCGCCCTCCTTCTCGTAAAGTTTTGTTGTCTTATTTCAAGAAACCGCTGATGATCTGCTCTTCTGCCTCAGCCTCAGTGAGCCCAAGAGTCATCAGCTTAATGAGCTGCTCGCCCGCAATCTTGCCGATGGCCGCTTCGTGAATGAGAGAAGCGTTGATATCGTTGGCGGCAACTTCGGGAATGGCAACGACGGTTCCTTTGTCCATAATAATTGCGTCACACTCCGTATGACCCGAACAAAGATTGTTGCCGTTGATGCGAGAAAGGAA
>JAZQVJ010000207.1:0-2000 GCA_045631785.1 Eubacteriales bacterium | reverse complement strand
AGAACGACATGGCTACGATCCGACTTGGAGATTTTTTTGCTTGACTTTTCGCTCGAGGTGTGGTAAAATTTCCCTTGCCTATGAGAGATAACAATAAGGAAGTAACGCACGATGAATGCTTTTGAAGGATTTGTAGCATGGCTGCAGGGAGGGACGGTAACTCCCGCTATTTTCGGATGGTACCATATCCTCTGCGTCCTCTCGGTGGCCGCCCTTACGCTTTTCCTGTGCCTTCGCTACCGTGATGCCGACGAGAGGGCCGTGCGCCGCATCCTCCTCCTTGCGTGGATCGTGATGCTGATCGCCGAGAGCTATAAGCAGCTGGTATTCAGCATGGATATTGAGGGCGGTCTTGCCGTCTGGGACTACACCTGGTATGCCTTCCCGTATCAGTTCTGCTCAACACCCATCTACGTTCTGCCCTTTGCCATTTTCTTGAAGAAGGGGCGCGTGCGCGATGCGGCCCTTGCCTTTATGATGAGCTTTTCCCTCTTCGGGGGGCTCGTTGTGATGGTGTATCCCGGTGACGTGTATATGCAAATGATCGGGATCAATCTGCAGACGATGATCCACCACGGTCTGCAGGTCACGCTCGGCATTTACCTGCTGTCGCGCTACCGCCGTCACCTGGGGCTTAAGCACCTTCTGTCGGGCGCTTGCGTTTTCGCCGTGACGGCGGCGGTGGCACTTGCCCTTGACATTGGTGTGTATCACGCCCTGGCCGCGCGCTTTGAGGAGGTTCCCACCTTCAATATGTTCTTTATCAGTCCGTATTTCGACTGCACGCTGCCGATCCTTTCCCTGGTCCATGGGATCGTGCCATATCCTGTGTTTCTTATGATCTATCTTGTCGGCTTCTGCCTCGCGGCCTTGCTCGTGTATATGACGGGGTGCGGGATCACGAGGCTTTCCGGAGGACGGAATGCTACGAAGGAATAAAACGGCTCTCGGCGCTTCGATCCTGCTATTTCTTGTGGCGGAGGTGACTCTCTCGGTCCTTCTGCATACCGTGCCGCGCGGTGGCCGTATCCTCTCTTACGCCGTGGTGGTCTTGGCCTTTGGCTTCTGCCTTTTGCTCTACCGAAGGAGCGCGATCTGGTGCTTTACCTCTGCGGCCCTCCTCTTTACGCTTTGCGCCGATTATTTTCTGGTCCTTCGGGGGGATCGGTATCTTGCGGCCATGCTCTTTTTCTCGGTGGTGCAGCTTTTGTACGCCGGCCGCCTTCTTTCCCGTGAAGCGAAGCGGCGGCGCGCTCTGCATCTTGGCATACGGGGCGGCACCGTTCTTGCGGCACTCGCTGCCACCTGTCTTGTCGCAGGGGAGAATACCGATGCCCTGGCGCTCGTGTCGCTCTTTTATTTCGCTGATCTTCTCGTGAATACCCTGTTTGCCTTTCTCGATACGCGGGGGCGCGGGCTGCTTCCTTACGGCCTCCTTCTTTTCGTCCTCTGCGATATTTTTGTGGGCTTTTCGATGCTTCGTGCCTATCTTCCGCTGGGGGACGGTGCTTTAATTTCCTTTCTTACCTCCCCCCCTGTGAATATGGCATGGGTATTCTACGCCCCCTCGCAGACACTGCTGTCGCTTTCCGTGCTTGATGAGAAATAAAAAATGAGCCCCGGCCGGGGCTCATTTTTTATTCGTTGTGGAGGCGCACGATACGGAAGCTTGAGGCCAAGGTCAAGAGAAGAGGGGTGGCCGCGCCGACGATGGGGTAAAGCGTCACACCGCCGATGCCGAGGTCGTCGACCAGTAAAAGCTTCTCCCAAAGGCTCCACGCATCCTCGAAAAACAGGATGCGGCGTTGTCCCTCCTCTTCGAGTGAGGCATACGGCAGGCGTGCTACGGGGTCATAGCAGATGCTGCCTCCGTGGGCCTTAATGAGCTCGGGGAGTGCGGCCGTTGTGTGAACGCATCCCACACCGCCCCCCACCGGATGATCGTGTGCCCGCGTGGAGATGCCGAGAAAAAGCTTCTGCGGGCGGACGCAAAGAAGTCG
>JAZQVJ010000206.1:0-3821 GCA_045631785.1 Eubacteriales bacterium | reverse complement strand
CCCTCCTCCGGGAGGAGGGGCAGGGGAGGAGCCCTCGGCAGCCGCCTCTATGAAGACGCCCTCACTCGGTTATCTGCGCCCTTCACTCTGCTCCCCGTGGGCTCGGGCCGCCTGCGGCGTCCCACGCTTCGCGTTCTGTTGCAGCAACCGCAATCGGCACACAGAAGCACAAACAGCGATCATGCCCTACCATTATACTGCATTTTGCGGTAAATGTCAATACTGCATTTTGCAGTTTGGTATACTTCTTTTGTATTTGTGTATAATGGAGCTTATATGAGATACGAGAGAATTAGAAATCTGCGTGAAGATGCCGATAAAACACAAAAGGAGGTTGCGGCAGCCGTGTGCTGCTCGCAGCAGGTATATAGCAATTATGAGTTGGGGCAGAGAGATATTCCAACCGACATTTTGATAAAGCTTTCGCGGTATTACCGTGTGTCGGTAGATTATATACTTGGGATCAGCGATGATCCTGAGATGAAATAAATGAAAAACGCACCTTCTTGGTGCGTTTTTATGTTTCGTCGCGCTTTGCCCCCTCACTCTGCTCCCCGTGGGCTCGGGCCGCCTGCGGCGTCCCACGCTACGCGTTATGTTGCGGCGTGGCCGCAACGCCCACGGAGCAACCTTCGCTCGCCTCGCTCGTGCAAGCACGGACTCGGCTTCACTCGGTTATCTGCGCCCCCTCGCTGCGCTCGGCGCCGCAAGAGAGAGCAAATCGCTCCGCGCCATAAAAAAGCACCCACAAGGGGTGCTTTTTTATGGCGGAGAAGGAGAGATTTGAACTCTCGCGCCGGTTAAACCCGACCTACACCCTTAGCAGGGGCGCCTCTTCGGCCAACTTGAGTACTTCTCCGTAGTGAAAATAATTATAGCCCAAATCAGCGCTTTTGTCAAGCCTTTTTCAAAATTTCCTCACCCCGGAGAAGAAAAAGAGAGAAAACCCCGGCCGTCGGGCGCGGTGCGCGATCAGCCGACGCGCGCGATCACAAGATGTGCCGAGAGCGTGCCGTGACCTCGGTTACTCGGAGAGAGCATAAGAGGAGCTTCGGCGCTCGTTGGATTACGTAAGGAAAGCACGGCGCCCTCACATCCTACCGCAACCACCGCAACTCCCGAAAGAACCCCTCCCACGGCCTCAACACCGACCGTTGTGTGGGGGAGCTCCCGTCCGCCCACCGCCAGAACGCTGCGCCCACGCCCGCTGACGGTCAGGCTGAAGAGGATGAGATAGTGCCCCTCGGTAAGACGAAAGCCATCGGCACCGCATCGCACGGCTCCCTGCCCCGAGCGCTCACCGTCCCGTGGGAAGGCAATGGCCTCGCCGGGTGCGATGGGGCAGGCATTGTCAGGCGGCACGAGAGCATAGAAATCGGCAAGCCCCAAAAGGCCGCCACACGCTCCGGGGAGCCCCTGCGGCCCTCGCGGTCCCGTCGCTCCCTGCGGTCCCCGTGGGCCGGCAACCCCCGCCTCGCCCTGCGGTCCGCGCGGCCCTGCGGCCCCCACCGGCCCCTGCGGTCCGCGAGGTCCCATAGGTCCCGGCTCGCCCTGCGGTCCCGTGGCCCCGGGAACGCCGCGGAGTCCCTGATATCCCCGGGGGCCCTGCGGTCCCTCGCGGCAGGGGCAGCAGTCCAAACGGCGGCATCCATCGACGGTGCGCGCCGCTGCACCGGCATCGTCATTGCATCTTGCCTGTCTTCTCATCGCGCCCTCCTTGTTTGATGATGTTACACTTAGTGTATGAAAGGAGAGCAAAAAAGGCGAATAAAAAAGCACCCCTCGGGGTGCTTTTTTGATATCGGATCAAAGAGGCAAGAGAAGAAAGGGAACGGCGGCGCACACGATCGGCAGGAAGATCTGTACCGCATACAGGGCGAGGAGACACCCACCGGCCCCGTTTTTCTTGCTGACGATCAGCCCGATCAGTGCCAAAAGGGCCGACAGCCCCTGCACGATCGCCGCAATCGCGAAAAAGATGACCGAGATGGCGATCGAGAGCCCCTTTCCGATGCTTTCGCCCATTCCTTCCGGATTTTCCGGCAACGTAAGAATATCGTAGAGCAGAATGGCGGAGAAGATCGCTGCCGCAAGAAACAGAAGGAGGGCAATGATCGAAAGAATGAATTGCTTCATCGCAGAAACCTCCTTATTGAGAATTCCTCGCATTTATTATAGCATATGAAGCACAAAAAGTCAAGTACACGCGTGTATCGACTTTCAAGGGCAAGGCCTGTACCCCTGTTTCTTTGCGGTCGTTTATTTCCTTGCGCGGGAGAGCCGCAGGGAATTGCTCACCACAAACAGCGAGGAGAGCGACATCGCGGCGGCCGAGATCCCCGGCGTCAGTGCCACACCGAGGGGTAGGAGGGCGCCGGCCGCGATCGGAATACAGATCGAGTTGTAGACCAGCGCAAAAAACAGATTTTGTTTAATAATGCGTAAGGTGCGCTTCCCGAGGCGGAGCGCGGCGAGAGCATCCTCGGGGCTGCTGCGGCGGAGCACCACGTCCGCCGAGGCAATGGCGGCATCGGCCCCCGCGCCGATGGCGATCCCGAGGTCGGCGCTCACAAGCGGCAGGGCATCGTTGATGCCGTCCCCCACCATCGCCACGCGGCGCCCCTGCTTGCGGAGGGCGGCAATGGCCTCGGCCTTGCCCTCGGGCAAGAGCTGGGCGCGGATATCCGTGATCCCCACCTCACCGCCGATCTTGGCGGCGGCGCGCGGGTTATCGCCTGTCAGCATTACAGTCCGGATGCCAAGGGCCGTGAGCGCCTCAACGGTAGGGCGCGCGCTTGGGCGCGCCGTATCGGCAATGCCGATAACGCCGAGGAGCATCTCCTCCCGTCCGAGATAGACGAGGCTGCACCCCTCGGCAAGCAGCGCCTCGGAGGCACTGTAAAGCGGCGAGAGATCGATCCCCACGTCCTCGGTGAGGAGGGCGGCGTTCCCTGCAAAGCAACGCTCATCGCCAATGTCGGCGGCCACACCGCGCCCTTCGACCGTGATAAAGCCGGAGGCCTTTGGCGGTAGGATACCCTCCTCCTCGGCGCGGCGGCGGATGGCCTCGGCCAGGGGATGGCTTGAGGAGGCCTCAAGGGCGGCGGCGATGCCGAGGAGGCTCTCTTCGGTATTGCCCTCGGTCGGGCAGAGACCCACCACCTGCATCACACCCGTCGTAACGGTACCCGTTTTATCGAAGGCTACCGTATCAATGCGCCCGAGCATCTCAAGCGCCTCGGCACTCTTGACGAGAATGCCGCCCTGCGCCGCGCGCCCGGTCGATGCCATAATGGCCGTGGGGGTTGCCAGCCCCAGGGCGCAGGGGCAGGAAATAACGAGAACACTAATGGCGTGCGAGAGTCCCGCCGCCACGTCGCCCGTGATGATCGAAACCAGGAGAAGCGTCAGTGCCGCGATCCCTACCACGGTGGGTACGAACACCGCGCTGACGCGGTCGGCAAGGCGCGCGATAGGCGCCTGCGAGGCGGCCGCCGCGCTCACCGTGCGGATCATTTCGGAAAGGGCGGTGTCCTCTCCCGCCGCTTCAACGGTAAAGACAAGGCGCCCGTCCACAAGGAGGCAGCCGGCCTTCACCGGTGAGCCGTGCCTTTTATCGACAGGCAGGCTCTCGCCCGTCAGCATCGCCTCGTTCATCGAGCCGGCTCCCTCCGCAACGCGTCCGTCGGCAGGGGCAGCCTCCCCCGTCCGCAGAAGCACAAGGTCCCCGGGGCGCAGCTCGGCCGCATCTACCGCTACTTCGCGGCCGTCGCGGAGAACGGTGGCCGCCTTGGGCGCCAGTGCCGAAAGGGCGCGCAGAG
>JAZQVJ010000205.1:0-4091 GCA_045631785.1 Eubacteriales bacterium | reverse complement strand
GCCGAACCAGGCCACGTTCTCCCCGGCCATGAGGGCGCCAAGGCGGCGGCGGTCAAGGAGGGGAGCGAGGCGGCTCTCGGGCGAGGCAAGCCGCTCGGTAAGCATACGGCACACGGCCTCCTCGTAGCGCGGATTGTGCGTTTTCGGATAGGGGCTTTTCTTCCGTGTGAGAATACGCTCGGGGAGGATCCCTTGCATCGCATCGCGCAGGAGGGCCTTTTCGACACCGCCGCGGAATTTGATGCTCCAGGGAAGCGAATAGGCGTATTCGAGGATGCGGTGGTCGGCAAAGGGAACGCGCACCTCAAGCCCGCGCGCCATACTCATGCGATCCTTGCGCTGAAGGAGATTGGTCATAAAATAATTGACCGAAAGGTGTGTCGCGATGCGTGCCGTGCGGTCCTCGGCCGTTTCGTAGCCTGAGAGGGGAGCCGTTGCGACAGCGTGGCGGAAGACCTCGCGGAGGCGCTCGCGCCCCTCGTCAAGACGGGCGATCTCCGGCAAAAAGAGCGAGGCGCGCACTCCCTCGTCGTGGATCCAGGGGAAATGATCGCGCTCTAACATCTCGGGGCGGTAGAACCACGGATATCCGCCGAAGATCTCATCGGCACATTCGCCCGAGAGGGCTACCGTATGCCGTTTTTTGATCTCGCCGCAGAAAAAGAGGAGAGAGGAGTCGATATCGGCCTGCCCCGGCATATCGCGCATCCGCGCCGCCTCGGGCAGAAGGGCCGCGACCGTTGCGGTGGGGGCAGTCAGGATCTCGTGACACGTGCCGAGCTCGGCCGCAAGCCACGAGGCGTAGTCGTCGTCGCGGTTGGGCTGAAAGAGGGTGGGGGCGTAGCTCTTGTTGTCCTCGTATTCAAAGGAATAGGTCGAAAGCACTCGGCCGCCTTCGCGGTAGGCCTCGGCACTGAGGGCCGTGATGATCGAGGAATCGAGGCCTCCCGAGAGGAGGGTGCAGAGGGGGACGTCTGACACCAGCTGACGGCGGACGGCATCCGTAAGCAGAAGGCGCGTGTTCTCGACGGCCGCCTTTACCGTGGGCTGCTCGTCGCTCGGTGCCAGCTCCCAATAACGGAAGAGCGAGAGACCTCTCGCCGTGACACGGCCCGCATGTGCCGGCGGCACCTGGCGGATCCCCGCGAGCACGCCGCTTTCGGAGAGAGTGACCGGCGAGAGGTAGAGCAGCTCAAAGAGGCCGGTGGCATTGAGACGCGCCGGCATTCGGCTTGCGGCAAGGATCCCCTTGACCTCGGAGGCAAAGTAAAAGCGCCCTCCGTATTCGGCGTAATACAGGGGCTTGACACCGAGGCGGTCACGCGCAAAAAAGAGGGCATCCCTCTCCTCGTCGTAAACGGTGAAGGCGAAGATGCCGTTGAGATGCTCCGGGGCTTTCTCACCAAAGAGAATATAGGAATAGAGCACGAGCTCGGTATCCGAGCTGCTTGTCGGTCGGATGCCTGCGTGGCGCAGCTCCGAGCGCACGGCATCGCTGTTGTAAAGCTCGCCGTTATAGACGATGGTATATCTCCGCCCCTCGTGATATCGGCTCATCGGCTGAGCGCCCCCCTCGGGGTCGATGACGGTGAGGCGGTCGTGGTGGAGGGCTACGCGCCCCTCTTCAAAGTCGCCGTAGGCATCGGGGCCGCGATGCGCCATCGACCGCCCTATCTCCTTGGCGGTGGGGCGGCCCTCCCCACGGTAGTCGTAGATGCCGGAAATCGAACACATAGCCAAATCCTCCGTGTATCCTGTTTACTTTCAGTATATGCCGGCGCTCCACCGCCGTTCTCCTTTAGTATGGACGGAGCAGCGCTCTTTCTTTCGACAGGACAAGTAAAAAAGAAGCAGACCGAGGCCTGCTTCTTTTATATGGACACGGTCACGCGCCATTTATCGAGGATAGCAACGGGATGGTAGGAGAGCTTGGATCTTCTCAGGCCCTCGTCGTTCATATCGTCCTCACGGTTAAGGAGGGGGACGGCTTCGGAGTTGACCTGTGAGGCAAAGCCCGAGACGATCCTTTGATACGCCCCGGCGTAGGAGGTGTCCGCCTTCTCAATATGCACGGCAAGCATGTCGCCGATCACCTCGCCGACGGCAAAGGCCGCGATCTCCTCCCCCACGCGGAGAACAACGCCCTGCATACCATAGAGCGCGTAATTCGCAAGCACCTCGCGCGTCATTTCGATCTCCTCAAGAAAGAGGGGACG
Organism: Eubacteriales bacterium; assembly: GCA_045631785.1. Taxonomy (GTDB): domain Bacteria; phylum Bacillota; class Clostridia; order Oscillospirales; family CAG-272; genus UBA1740. The sequence goes on along the minus strand of JAZQVJ010000205.1, from coordinate 1,875 downwards.
CTCGGCGTGGCTTTTTGCAAAGGCATCGAGAAAGCGAAGGAGTGCGGGCACATCCTCCTCGCAGAGGGGGGTGAGGGTATGGTCGGGATAAAGACGGTGGAAGCGATTGACGTGGTTGCGCGGCCCACCGAAGCGCCGCCCCGCGAGCGTTGCCAGCTCGGCGGTGCGGTAGAGGTAATCGGCCTCGCCGCGGTCGGCCTCGACGGTGGCACCCGGAAAGAGGGACAAAAGGCGGTCGCGGTCCCCGTCGTCGACGGAGAAGCAGAGTGGCTCCCTCTTGATGCGCGCCTCCTCGGCGAGGGCGCGGAGGGCGCCCTCGGGATCGCGCCCAAGGGGGAAGAGATAGGTATCCCTCTCACCATCGTAGGCGATGCGGAGGAGGAGGGTTCCCTCGCGCTCGGCGAAGGCAAGTCGGAAATAGTCGCGCCACATAAAGAGGACGCCGGGGGTATACGAGGAAAGACGCCGCGGCTCCTTATGCAGATAGGAAGAAATCAGGGGGAGATCGGATAGCGTTGCTGTTTTCACGGTTGCACCTTGCTTATAAATTTCAGGTCTTAAAGCTTATTTTTTTACCCAATCGGGCAGAGGATTTTCGGGGTAGGGAGGGAGATCGGGGGGCGGCGTGTAGGCGGAGGGCGGCGGTGCCGTCCTCGGGGCCGTGGCCGGTCGGTCGGGGAACTCAAAGACAGCGCGCCCCTCGGCGAGCTTGAGGAAGGCATCAAACGAGCGCCCGGTCTTCGGGGACACGAAGCCCTCAATGAGGCCGGTCCTCCCCTCGGCAAGGAGCAGGCGCATCATGGCGATGGAGATCGCGCGGCCGCAGATGACCTCTCGCACCGAGAAGCGGCAGCCCGCATCGCGGTAATTGGCACAGCCGTAGCCGAAGGAGGTACGGCGCACCCGGCCGCCGCAAAGCGGGCAGGTGCCGACCTCCTGCCCGAAAAGGCCGGTATCGGTATCCTTCTCGGGGGGCAGATCGCGGCGCCGGAAGACCTCGGCGATCTCGGCCTCCGCCAGCTTCACGCTTTCGCCGACCGACATCTTGCCGCGGAACACGCGCTTCAGGGCGCGGCCAAGCTCGCTGGTTTTGTATTTGTCCATAGTGATGCCAAGACGGCCGAGCGCCTCGATGAGGTATTCGCCGTCCGGGAGGATCGTGTAGACGTCCTTTTTCAGCTGGATATAGCCGCTTTTTTTGGCGTTGTCAATGATGCCCGTGCGAGTCGCCTCGGTGCCGAGCTCAAGCCCCTCGAAGATGGCGCGGTAGTCCTCGGTGTCGTCCGACTCCTCGGTGGGGGCGCCCTCTTGCGCCTCGGCTAAGGCGGCCTTTTCCTCCTTGAAGGGGTTTTTGAGGTAATTGTTGAGTGTTTCGATGGTGTAATGCTTCGGGGGCGTGGTCTCCTTCTCGATCGGGGCAAACTCGACCGCCACGGCATCCCCCTTGGCGAGGGAGGGCAGGAGCTTGTCCTTCATGCCGGCATCGTCGTATCTGGTCCAGCCGGGCTCAAGGATGGCGGTACCCTTCAGCGTGAATTTCTCAAGCTCGCCGACCGAGATCTCAAGCTCGGTCTTCTCAATGATGCAGTCCTCGGCACAGAAGACGGCAACAAAGCGGCGGAATACCGTCGAATAGACCTGCATCTCGCGCTCGGAGAGCTTTGCCTTGTCGGGGATCTTATAGGTGGGTGTCAGGGCCGAGTGGGACTCGATCTTGGCATCGTCAAAGATCTGCTTTGAGTCGCGGAATTTCACGGGGTAGCCGAGTCCTGCGACTCCGGCGAGGATCTTCTTCACCTTATCCTTCTCGGCGGTTGCCATGTATTCGGAGTTGGTACGCGGATAGGTGAGGTAGCCCTCCTCGTAGAGCTTCTG
>JAZQVJ010000204.1:0-7337 GCA_045631785.1 Eubacteriales bacterium | reverse complement strand
GTACTGTGCGGCGGCGTACTGCCTGAGGGTGGCGGCCGGTGCCATCCCGGAGTAGTCCTTCGGGAGGAGGCCGTCGGCAATGAGGGGCGCGGCGGTGTCGGCCGCCATCCGTTCCCCGACCTCGGCGCGCTCAAAAAGCTCACTGTGTCCAAGGAGAAAGAGAGGGAAGGGGGCGGCCTCTCCGAGATAGGAGAGGAGGGTTTCGCGCTCGGGATACACGAGATGGATATATTTGTCGGCAAAGGGGATCTCCTGCGCCCCGCCGAGCACGGCCAGCTCGGCATCCAGACTGTCAAGGATCTCCTTTTTGTCAAGTTTTGTTTTTCTTTTTTTGATGTCCTCGCGGATGCGCTCGCACGCGGCGGCATCCGGCAGCACCTCGCGCATTGGGAAGACGGTGGCACACGCAATGCCGTCAACAAGGCGCTGGGTGAGAGGATCAAAGCTGCCGATGCGGTCGATCTCATCCCCGAAGAACTCAACGCGCACGGGGGGATGGGCGCCGTCCGCCGAGAAGTCGACGATGCCGCCGCGATGGGCAAACTGCCCCGCCCCCTCGACGGTCGTCACAGGCAGGAAGCCCGAGGAGGACAGCGTGGAAAGGAGGCGCTCGGGGTTAAGGGTATCCCCGACGCGGAGGGTGAGCGTGCGCTCGCGGAGGCGCGCACGCGGGACGGTATACTGCAGGGCGGCCACCGGGGTGGTCACCACGGCGGCAAGCTGCCCCTCAAGGAGCGAGGTCAGCACCGAAAGGCGGCGGCGCTCCTCCTCGTGCGAGGCGGTGATGTGATAGAGGACCGGCTCGCGCTCAAGATAGGCCTCGGCAGAGAGCCCCGCCGCCGTCAGCACGGCGGTAAGGCGGGTGGCCTCGGCAGCATCCTTCACGACGAGGAGCGAGGTCTTACCGACGGCAAAAAGGCGGCGCACCGCTTCGGTCACAAGCAGGTCGATGGCCACCGTCGGAAGCCCCGAGAGGGCCACGGCGCGGGGGGAGGGCGCGAGAGCCTCGGCGGGCACCAGGTCTAAAAGCGCGCGCGCCTCCTTCGATGTGAGGAGGGCCTCGGTACGGAGATCCACGGCGTTACCTCGAATAGCGGCTCATTGCCGCCTCGCAGTCGCCCTTGGCCAACAGCTCAACGGCCGCGGCAATATCGGCATAGCGGGAGGCAAGGGCCTCGCGGTCGGCGGCCGAAAGCCTCCCAAGCACCCAGTCGGCGAGGGGATACTCGGCGCTCGGCTTCTCGCCGACACCGATCTTCACACGGGGGAAGTCCTCGCTGCCAAGACGGGCAATGATGCTCTTGAGGCCATTGTGACCGCCCGCCGAGCCACGGCGGCGGATGCGGATGCGCCCGGGGGCAAAGCTGATATCGTCACACAAAACGATAACGCGCTCCGGGGGGATCTTATAGAAGGCGGCGGCATCGGCGATGGCGTCACCCGAGGAATTCATAAAGGTCGTGGGCTTCACAAGGAGGGCGCGCACGCCGCCGAGCGTTGCCTCGCCGACCAGGGCGTGATGCCGCACGCGGTCGATCCTCACCCCAAGGCGCTCGGCGAGGAAGTCAAGCGCCAAAAAGCCCGCATTGTGGCGGGTGCCTTCGTATTCCTTCCCGGGGTTGCCAAGGCCCGCCACGAGTACCGAAACCGTGCCGCGAGGGGCCTCGGCCCTGCTCCCGATCTTGCGGAAAAGCTCAAAAATATCTGCCATCGGAGAATCAGTCTTCCTTTTCCTTGTCCTTCTTGATGAGGATCATATCCTCGGCGTAAGGCAGCCCCTCGATAACGGCGCACAGCGTATGCCATTCGGGCAGCTTGTGGTGGCGGCGCGCGTAGTAGATGTTGATGAGGGTTTCGTAGTTCATCGTCACGGTGCGGAGCTGGTTGTAGCTTGAGGGCAGCAGCTGGATCATATCGTCCCAGTCGGCGCGGTTCTTGTCGGTGATAAAGCGACGGCGGGCGGCCTCAAGACAGTCGATCACGCCGTCAAGGCAGGCAAGCGCCGCCTCGCTCATGCGGTCACAGCTGAAGTCCTCGCGCGAGAATTCCTTTGCGTGGATCTTGTGCATCGTCGAGCAGGAGTTGGCCACGGTCGCCACCTTGTAGGTATCGAATTCCTTCCACCAATAGAGGGGGGCGGTGATATCCATCGACACGAAGATCTGGCGCAGAAATTTGCGGTGGTCGCTCCCTGCGACGGCAAGGCGGCGGCAAAGATCGCGGTCGGTCGGACCGAGGACGAAGCTCCCGGCCTCATCGTAGCCGCTGTCCGAGCGATCCCAGCTGTTGAGGGGATTGCGCGCCCCGCGCACGGCGTTCTCCATATTCATGACGGCAACTCTTTCGACTTTGATCATATCTCTGCTCCTTTTTATAGTTAAGCACTCTATATAATACTATTCGTAGAATACCATAAATCCCCTCGCCTTGTCAATCCCGCGCGGAGAAATTCACAAATCTCTCTGTCCCCCGGCATAAGAAGCGGCTGCTGAGGGATACTGTAAGAAAAGGAGAGATCATATGTCGGTATACAAGATCAGCATCACCACCCGCGACCGCCTGCTCATGACCTGGCAGCGTACGATGGCGCTTGTGCGCGACCTCGGCGCTTATGCCGAGGAGGAGGGAGCAAAAAGCGAGGCCGGCCGCCTCTTTCTCGAGTGTGCCGAGGAGCAGGGGAAGCAGGCCGCGCGCCTTCTTGAGCTTTTGCGCCGCATGGAGGGTGTCTGATGTGCGCTACCGCTTGCTCCGATGGGCAAGCGGTAGTGTTTTGTTTACATATTCCGAAAAAGCGGCAAAGATGTCGCAAAAACAGCCACGGTTGCGCCCGTGGGCGGCGTCAACAGCACACAAAAAATTTACATTTTGGGCTTGCACTCGACCGCCTTCTGTATTATAATGCTTTGTAGTGCTTTATGGTAAGGGGGAGATCGGATGAGCATAGCCCTGCGCCGCCTTTTCGGCGGCAGGCGCCACGATATGGATATGACAAGCGGCTCGATCACGCGCAGCCTGATCCTGTTTGCTCTCCCGCTTCTCGTCGGCAACCTCTTTCAGCAGCTATACAATATGGTGGACACCTGGGTTATCGGGCAAACGGGCGAGAACGCCGCGTATGCTGCCGTCGGCAACGTGGGTCCTGTTATCAACATTATGATCGGCCTCTTTTCCGGCCTCGCCAGCGGCGCCGGAGTCGTCATCTCGCATTATTTCGGTGCGAGGGAGGAGGAGAAGGTCGGGCGCGCCGTTCACACGGCGGTCGTTATGACGCTGGTGCTTTCGGCCGTCTTTACCGCCCTCGGTATTCTCCTGACCCCGGCGATCCTCCGCCTGATGTTCCACGGCGGCGACAATATGGTGTTCGCCTATGCCAAGGAGTACCTGACCATCTACTTTGCAGGGCTCACGGGGCTCCTCGTTTACAATATGGGCTCGGGCATATTGCGCGCGATCGGTGACTCGCGCCATCCCTTCTATTATCTGCTCGTGTCGGCCGTCACCAACATCGCGCTCGACCTCGTTTTCGTCTTCGCTTTTGATATGGGGGTTGCCGGCGTGGCCTACGCCACCGTGATCGCCCAGGCGCTCTCGGCCATCCTTACCGTCATCACCCTTCTCCGCACCTCCACCTGCGTCCGCCTCTCGGTGCGCGCCTTGCGGGTTGATACCGCCATTCTCGCAAGGATCGTAAGGATCGGTATTCCCGCCGCGATCCAGCTGGCGCTCACCGCCTTCTCGAACGTTTTCGTGCAGTCCTACATCACGGGCGTGAACGCGACCTCGGTCGCCGACCGCGAGGCGATCCTCGGCGGCTGGACGACCTACTCGAAGATCGACATGTTCCTTTTCCTTCCCTCGCAGTCGCTGGCGCTGTCGGCCACGACCTTCGTCGGCCAGAACCTCGGCGCCGGGGACGTTGCCCGCGCGCGGCGCGGCATCCGCACGGCCTTCCTGATGGCGCTCGCCATCACGGTGCCCCTCATTGGTCTTTTGATCCTGACCGCCCCCTGGATGGCTTCTATCTTCAACTCCGACCCCGCCGTCGTCGACTACGCGACGCTACTCCTGCATTACATTACGCCCTTCTACATCTTTACCTGTCTTAACCAGGTGTTCGCCTCGGGGCTGCGCGGCGCCGGGAACTCGACGGCACCGATGCTCATTATGCTATCGTCCTTCGTCGGCTTCCGTCAGCTTTACCTCTTTGTCGTTTCCAATTACATTTCAAACGACCTTCTGCCCGTCGCCTTCGCGTATCCTGCCGGCTGGGCGCTCTGCTGCGCCGTGATGGCCACCTATTACCGCTTCTATAAATTCAAGACCGAGCCGTCTGCGAAACGCACAGCGTAGGCGGCCGCCCTTTGTGAGGACTTATGAAACGCTTTTTCTCTAAGCTCGCCGACACCGTGAGGAAGGATAAAAAGACCATCGTCACCTTCTCGGTGATCCTTCTCGGCGTTGTTGCCGTGTCGGCCGTGACGGCCGCGATTCTTGCCGCCTTCGGCATCATCTATTTCGAGGGGGGCGATATGCTCTTCAACGAGGACCTCTTTCTCACCTTCAAGGGCGAATGGTACGGCTGGATCTTCTTTATCCTTTTGCAGATCGTCCTCAGTATGCTGCTCTGCGTGATCCCCGGCGTTTCGATGGCGTTTATCCTGCTCTCGCAGACCGTCCTGTACCCGATCGCGTGGCAGTCCTTCCTGCTCTGCTTTGTGAGCGTCCTCGTCGCCTCGACCTCGATGTACCTCATCGGTCGCTTTGGCGGATACCCCCTGTGCGTTAAGCTCCTCGGCGAGGAGGATTGCGAGCATGCCCTCGGTCTTTTGCGCAACAAGGGCACCTTCTTCTTTCCCTTTATGATGCTCTTTCCCTTTTTCCCCGACGAGGCCCTCACGATGGTGGCCGGCACCGTCAAGATGAAGCTCTCCTGGTTCATCCCCTCGATCGTCGTCGCGCGCGGCATCGGCATCGCCACCATCACCTTCGGCCTTTCGGCCATTCCCTTTGACAAATTCACAACGCCCTGGCATTGGATCGGCTTCGTCCTTGCGATCGCCGCCCTGGTTGTCGGCGTCCTCCTTGGCGCGCGCTGCTTCTCCCGCTATATGGAACGCAAGAACGCCGAGGAATAAGCCCGTAAGAGAAAAAGGACTGCAAAAGCAGTCCTTTTTCTTATGGTCGGAGCGAGGTGATTAGGTCTCACCGCGGCGTCAGAAAAGCCGAGAGGGATTTCGCCTTTTCTCCGCGGCTCGGTCAGTCGCGGCTCTGACGGTCCCCCGGACCGTCATTCACTACCGCTCCCCTTCGAATCCCCTCGCTCCTCCGTAAAAGCACAAAAAAAGAGAGTGCAAATGCACTCTCTTTTTGTGGTCGGAGCGAGGTGATTCGAACACCCGACCTCTTGGTCCCGAACCAAGCGCTCTACCAAACTGAGCCACGCCCCGAAAAAACAAAAGTATGCGCGGCATTCCGCGCTTTGTTATTATAGCACAAGGGACGGGTGTTGTCAACCCACTCTCGGAAAATTTTCAAAAGGCGGCGAGGGCGGTGCCGGGAGGGGGCTTGACTTTCGGGGAGAATGTGCTATAATAGATCAGGATAAAGTGAAAAAGCCTGCCACCGGGTAGGGAATGCTTGGCATTCGTTGCGTATCGTTAGGTCATAGAAGATGCGCTTCGGATGCTTTTTTTGAGGTGTGTATGAAACAGCGCTTGCTTTCCTTTTGGCGTTATTTTTCGCTCTTTGAGCGTATTCTTTGGATCGGCTCGCTTGCGGGGATCCTCTTTTTCCACTTTCTTTTCGGGAGCGAGGGGGTGTTTTCGCTCCTCGCCTCGCTCCTCGGGGTGACGGCCGTCCTCCTCTGTGCCAAGGGCAACCCCCTCGGCCAGGCGCTTTGCATCGTCTTTGGCATTATGTACGCCATCATCTCTTATACCTACGCCTATTACGGCGAGATGCTGACCTACGCCGGCATGACCGTGCCGATGGCGGTGCTTTCACTCATCGCGTGGTTCCGTCATCCGTATGGCGAGGGGCATAGCGTGGTGCACGTCGGCCGTCTGACACGTGCCGACGCCGTGGCAGCCCCGCTTCTGACCGTCCTCGTCACGGCGGCCTCCTTCTTCGCCTTGCGCGCCTTTGGCACGGCGAACCTCCCCCTCAGCACCTTCTCGGTCACGACGAGCTTCCTCGCCGTCTATCTGACCTACCGCCGCAGCCCGTTCTTCGCCCTTGCGTATGCCGCCAATGACATCGTCCTCGTCGTCCTTTGGACGCTGGCGACCTTTGAGGATATCTCCTACCTCTCGGTGGTCATCTGCTTCTCGATCTTCCTCCTCAACGACATCTACGGCTTTGTCAATTGGCATCGCATGAGGGCGGTGCAGAGTGGGGCAAGCAAGTAAAAAAGACCGCACCGGGGTGCGCTCTTTTTCGTATTACATAGTGAGAATAAGCTCCTCGCGCGTTTCGGGCGTGTAGGCCTCGTACAGGTCGCGCGCCTCCTTCATGTGCTGGGCATTGCTCATCATCGTGTAGTAATATTCCTCGGTCGTATAGACCCACGGCACGGTCATAAAGCCGAGCAGATGCTCGTCGCAGAGGCCGTCCTCGAGGAACATCCAGGTGGTGTCGGCCGTGCACTGGCGGTGGCACCAGTCGGACGAGCAGGGGATCTGGTCGTAGCCCATGCGAGAGAAGTCCACGTAGGCCTGATAGAATTCGGGGCCGGGATAGGTGCCGTCGGGATCCTTCTCGGGGCGGATGCAGTACTGCCAGTTGGACTGCACGCAATCCTTCGGCATCTTCTGCTCCCAGCCGTGCGGATGTCTCCAGTAATGGTCGCTCCAGATCCAGGGGCGTGCGCCGTATTTCTCCACCTCGTCAAAGAGGAAGTAGAGATCGCGCCACCAAAGGTCCTCACAGCGCGCGGCCGTGATGCCCGAGGGGTGCTTGACGTCCTCCTCGTCCATACCAAGGTGGAAGAAGCGCGGATTGCCGAAGACCTCGGCGGTCTCGCGGATCACGTCCTTTACGACCTCGTAGTACTTCTTGGTCCCCATCATCAAGGAATACTCGCCGAGCCAGGCGTCGTGGCAGGCAGAGAAGTTCAGCTTCGGGATCGGTTCGATCCCGAGCGAGCGCATATAGTCAAGCTCTTGGCGGAGCTTGTCGGCCGTCCAGGAGGTCGAGGTGGCAAGCTCGGGGTGGCTCTCGTAGCGCAGTCCCTCGCCGATGTCAATGACCGCCATATTGATGCCAAAGGAGGGGAGCTGATCTAAGACACGGCGATGCACTCCAAAGTCAAAGCTCATGGCTTCTCTATAACGGCCGCC
>JAZQVJ010000203.1:0-12889 GCA_045631785.1 Eubacteriales bacterium | reverse complement strand
CGGAGGCGGTCAAGCATCACGGGGGCAATGCGCCCCTCGGCCGCCGCAAGATCGGCACGGTTGGCCTCAAGGATCGCCTCGGTATCGTCAAGAAGCGCCTCGGCCATCGCAAGGAGCAGGGCGTTCTTTTCGCCGGTTGCGAGAGTGGCGAGCGCGGGGGCGGCTTTTTTCGCCGCCTGCATAATCTCCTTTGTCGTCATTGGGATACACTCCTTTTCAAGAAACGGGTGCCGACGCTCTTCCCCTCAACGATATCATAGAGGATCTCGGGGCGGTCACCGTCGGCGGTCACCATATCAATGCCCGCCTCGGTCACGCGGGCCGCGGCGCGGAGCTTGGTCATCATACCGCCCGTGCCGAGGTTGCCGGCACTCTCGCCGCCAAGGGCCATGATCTCGGGAGTAATCTCCTCGACAACGGGGATGAGCCGCGCCCGACTGTCGGTATGGGGATCGGCGGTATACAGACCGTCAATGTCCGAAAGAAGCACAAGCAGGTCGGCCCCGATCGCGGTCGCGACCACACCGGCGAGGGTGTCGTTATCGCCGATCACGATCTCCTCCGTCGCCACAGTGTCATTCTCATTGATTATGGGCAAGACCTCAAGCTCAAGGAGGCGGCGCATCGTATTTTCAAAGTTGTGGCGGTGAAGATCGTCGGCGATGTCGCTCCCCGTGAGCAGCACCTGCGCCACGGTATGGCGATGCTCGGAAAAGAGCTTGTCGTAGGTATACATCAGCTCGCACTGACCGACCGCGGCCGCCGCCTGCTTGGTGGGGATATCGCGCGGCCGTTCCTTGAGCGAGAGCTTACCTACCCCCATCCCGATCGAGCCGGAGGATACGAGCACGATCTCGTTCCCCGCATTTTTCAGGTCGGAAAGAACGCGGCAAAGCGCCTCAACACGGCGAACGTTCAAATGCCCCGTTTTATACATCAGCGTGGAGGTGCCCACCTTGACTACGATCTTCATACCCATACTCCTGTATAAAAAGCAATAATTACAAGTAGAATTATAGTACAAACTGCCGGGTGTGTCAAGACTGCGCCGAAAAATCAAGGAAAAACCGTCAGAGAGTCCCCCTCTTTCTTGACATTTTTCCCCGTTTGCAGTAAGATAAGGGTATAAAAAACATGCTTTAGCGGCACGCCGCAACGGTGCGCCGCAGAAGGAGAAACGCTTGCATATTGAAAGAAAAGATGCCGAGAGCGCCTACCGCTGGGACCTTTCGGCGATCTACACGACCGAGGAGGACTTCCTTTCCGACGTCCGCCGTGCCGAGGCCGAGATCGCGGCCTTTCCGACGCGCCGCGACAGCCTTACGGCCACCGGTGACGACCTCCTCTCGGCCCTTGAGGCCACCACCGAGGCCGAGCGCCGCATTGCAAAGCTCTATGAATACGCGATGCTCTCCTCCGACCTTGACAAGGGTGACAACAGGGCACAGGCGCGCCTTGCAAAGGTCAGCGACCTTGACGATGCCTACCGCGCCGCCACCTATTTCGTCGCCCCCGCCATTCAGAGGCTCGACGAAGGAACGCTTTCGCGCTATTACGAGGAATGTCCCCGTCTTTCCGAATACCGCCGCACGCTGACGCTCATCCGCCGTGAGGTTCCGCACATGCTTTCGGACGAGGGCGAAAAGGTCGTGGCCTCGCTCTCCCCCGTCTTCGGTACGCAGCGCGAGATCCATTCGGTCTTTGCGAACGCCGACCTCGATTTTGGCAAGGTGAGGGGCGAGCAGGGTGAGACGGTCCCTCTGACGAGCGCCACCTACGTCCCGCTTCTCATGAGCCGCGACCGCCGCGTCCGCCGTTCGGCCTTCCGCACGCTGTACAAGACCTACCGCCAATTCGGCAACACCTTCTCGGCGCTGCTCGGCGCACGCATCAAGGAGAAGGTCACGCTCTCGCGCCTGCGCCGCTTCCCCGACAGCCTTTCGGCCTCGGTCTTTGCGGACGAGGTGACGCCTGCCGTCTATATGACGCTCATCGAAACGGTGCGGAACAATCTTACCCCTCTCTTTGACTATTATGACCTCAAGCGCCGTGTGCTGGGAGTCAGCCGCCTGCATCTCTACGACGTCTATGCGCCTCTCGTTGCCGAGGCCGACCTCTCATACACCTACCCCGAGGCGGTCGAGGAGGTGCTGACCACCGTCCGTGTGCTCGGTGAGGAATACGAAAGTGTCCTGCGCCAAGGGCTTACCGAACGCCGATGGGTGGACGTCTACCCCGGCAAGGGAAAGCGCAGCGGCGCTTATAGCGCCGGCTCCTACGATACCGAGCCGTATATGCTCCTGAACTTTATGGGCAAGCTTGACGACGTTTCCACCCTCGCGCACGAGGCGGGACATTCGATGCACACCTATTTCTCGAACAAGTCCAACCGCCCGCAGGACGCGCAGTATACGATCTTCGTGGCCGAGGTCGCCTCGACGGTCAACGAGCTTCTGTTTACACGCCGCCGCCTGTGCGAGGCCACCGACAGGGCCGAGAGGCTGTCGCTCCTCAATCAGCTGATGGAGACCTACAAGGGTACGCTCTACCGCCAGACGATGTTCGCCGAGTTCGAGCTTCGGATGCACCGCCTGACCGAGGAGGGCGAGGCGCTGACGCAGGAGCTGCTCTGCCGCGAATACTACGCGCTCTGCAAGGACTATTTCGGACCGCGTGTTGAGGTCGACGAGGATATTGCCTACGAATGGATGCGCATCCCGCACTTTTACAGCTGCTTCTATGTCTACAAGTATGCCACCTGCATCTCGGCCGCCTCGGCTATCGTCAAGCGCATCGAGACCGAGGGCGAGAGCTACCTTGGGCAGTATCTCTCCTTCCTGAAGGCCGGTGGCTCGCGATCTCCTCTGGATAGCCTCGCCCTCGCGGGGATCGATATGCAGTCCCCTGCCGTGATCGAGGGGGCCATCGCCGATTTTGCCGAAGCCGTGGCAGAATTCCGGCATATCTATGAGGCTCCCGAGGAAGAATAAAAGAGAAACGTTTCTCGCTTTTACAACTCCGTTGTTTTTATGGAAAAACAGGGGCCATATATCAAACGAAGCCCAAAAATTCGACTTTTTAGTAACGTCAGAGATAATGATATTAAAACCCCTATGATCGCTGCCGCTTTTTCCGCATATCGGCACCGTGCAACCGCCGCCCGCACCTGTTCGCAAGGGCGCCCCGAGGCGGCGCCGCTTTCTTCGGAAATATTCTTCACTTTCGCGAAGGTGGCGTAGAAAACAATAAAAGTTTTTTGAAAAAGTCCGCCGCCCCTCTTGACAGAGGGGCGGCTCTTCCGTTACAATACCTTTAGCAGCATTTTCAGGGAAAGGAGAAGGCCTATGAGCGAAGCGCACCTCGGCGACGGCGGCAAGACACGTCTTGCCTCGATGACTCCGGTCGGCAAGGACGACGTCCGCATCGAAGCTATCGGTGCGATCGAAGAGCTTATTGCCCTCCTCCGCTATGCCGCCCTTCCCGGCAGTGGCCCGCATTGCCCGACGCTCGCCCGGCTCATCGCCACGCTCGGCCACCTTGCCGATTACGTACGTACGGGCGGCCTTGCCGTCCATCTCCCCGGGCGTGAGGAGATCTCCTTCTTAGAGCAGACAGCCGAGAAGCTTGCCTACGCAAAGCCCTGCGGCGTAGCCCTGTCGGAGGAATCGGCTCGGCTCTATCATGCCGTGGCCGTGGCGCGGCGCTCCGAGCGCGCCCTTGTGCGCTGCTCCCGCATCTACCCGATGAAGGAGGGGGCCATTGCCTACATAAACCGCCTTTCGGATTTCCTGACCGCGTTGGCACAACAGGCCGATTACAGAATCGAGCACGGCGCCCCGGTCGCCGAGGGCGATACGCCTCAACCGATTGACAGCGACGCCATTGTAACCGCAGTGCTCGCAAAGCTTGGAGAAACGCCTATGCTGGATCTTGCCGCCGCCAAACGTCTGATCGCCGCCGTGGAGGAACGCGCGCTGGCCGAAGGGCGCCGCGTGGTGATCGCCGTCGCTAACGCCGAGGGCAATCCGATCGCCGTCCACGTAATGGACGGGGCCTATCTCGTCAGCTTTGACGTGGCCGTCAAAAAGGCCTATACCGCCGTCGCCGTGCGTATGCCCACGCGCGATCTCGGCGCCCTCACCGCCAAAGGCGGCACCTTTCAGGGCCTCGATACCCTTGAGGGACTTGTCACCTTTGGCGGTGGCATCCCCCTCTTCTCAGGTGAGCGTCTTCTCGGTGCCATTGCCGTCAGCGGAGGGACCGGCGACGAGGACCACGCCCTCGCCGACTATGCCTGCCGCCGCTTTGCAGAGGGAATATAAGCAAAAGGAGGACAGCATGTGTCCTCCTTTTTCGGTTGCGCCGAAGCTCGAGGCCCGGGCGCACGAATTTTGAGCGAAAATCGACGAGCGCACCCCGATGGCGTACAGGCAGCGTACGTCGAGTGGGTGCGGTCGGTGATAGAAAAAGGAGGACCGCATGTGTCCTCCTTTTTCGGTTGCGCCAAAATTCGAAGCCCTATTATACTGCGTTACTGAGGCGTTCAGCCACATAATCCTCCATCTCATTGACCGGACGGCCGAGAACGACCGAAAGCTCGGTATAGAGATGCCGGCGTGCGAGCCCGTCACACTCGATTTCAAACTCGGGCAAGCGGCGCCCCATCCCCGAAAGCTCGGTACGGCGCCCAAGGATGGTCTTGATGACGGAAATATAGGAGTCCGGGCAGCCGGCCGCAATCGCCGTGCGATAGACCTCACGCCGCCCCTTCTCGTTCGGGATGGGAAGATGAGGAATGGTATGCAGGCGTGCGAGAAGCCCCTCCACCTCCTCCGGTGACATCAGAGCGCGCATCGGAACTCGCTCGTTATCGACGGGAGTATAGATGACCGACTCGGCGTGGCCGCCGATCGGCTTCAAGACGTAGTAGGTGCGCGCATCGGTCTTATCGAAGGGGGAGGGGCAAACGTCAGTCACAAGGCATACGCCATTGGTGCCGTAGACGATGTGATCTCCGATCTTGAACATAGTCCCTCTCCTCTCCTTGTCGTTATGCACAAAACACCGTGCCTTACATTATATATTATACCAAATTTTTAATCAAAATGTAATTGACGGTTTGCACAAATCAGGCCGGATGTTTTTGGGGGAAATAGGCGAAAAGGGCAACCCGGAGCGACGCCGCAGCGCACAAATTAAAACCGCAAAAAAGGCAGACAGCGTCTGCCTTTTTTGCGGTTGTGCCAAAGGAAGTCAGGATCAGAAGCCGAGCTCGATCAGGCCGTGCTTCTCAAGGTAGTCGGTGTAAGACTCGACGCCGTTCTCCTTGATGGCGATGCCCTTCTCCCAACGGCAGCCAAAGGTGGAGCCGGAGATATAGGTATCAACCTGGAAGGTCATGTTCTTCTGCAGGAGGTAGTTCGAGGAGGTCTCCATCCAGGGAGCCTCGACCTCGATCATACCGGTACCGTGGCAGGGACCGTAAACGTAGTTCTTCTCGTAGCCCGCATCCTTAAACATCTGCAGGAACTGCTTCGGAACGACGTCGGCGGGGATACCGGCCTTGAGGTTCTCGGTGGTCCAGTTGTGCATCTTCAGGCAGAATTCGACAAGCTCCTTCTTCTCACCGGCGGCCTTCCCCATGAATACGGGCAAGCCGATAGCAGGCGAATAGCCGTCGATCTTCGCGGAAAGGTTCAGCTGAACGATATCGTCCTTGCCGATCACCTTGTAGGTGGAACGGCTGATGGCATGGCGGGTAGAGGCCTCGCTGAATACGTACATGGGGAGTCCCTCATACTCGGCGCCGTTCTCGTAAATAACTCTCTGGGCGATACCGACCATCTGCAGCTCGGTGACACCGGGCTTCAGGGCCTTGATGACCTCATCGGTCGCGATCTCAACAATGCGGAAGCCCTCGCGGATGCAGGCCAGCTCGTTCTCCGACTTGACGCTGCGCAGAGCAACCATGATATCGGTGCAGAAGGAGATCTCGGCCTTCGGGAAGGTGGCCTTCAGACCGTCCATGATGGGGAGGGTGCACTCAACGTACGAGCCAAGACCGATCTTGAGGTTCTCACCGGTGGCGCCGACGTAGTTGAAGGCATCCTTAAAGGTATCGGGAACCAGCTCGGGATACGCGGGATCGGCCGATTCGCGGAACTCCTTCAGGACCATGACCTTCTCGATCTTACCGAAGTCCTTAGCAAAAACGGGGGACTCGGGACCGACGAGCAGAACAGCCTTACCGGAAGCACCGATCAGAACGCCGGCTCTTTCAAACAGCGGCCAGAAGCCGGAGAAGTATCTGGCATTGGCATAGTCGCTCTCGGTGGAGACGACCAGCATCGCGTCCAGACCCTTGGCGGCGACCATTTCCGCCGCTTTCTTAATTCTTTCCTGATACTCATAATCGGGGATGCAAATTCTCGACATACTCGTAACTCCTTTTCTGAAATTAATATAGGCTACTGATTTTAGTATAAAATATCTTCTTGCGGAAGTATTTAGAAAATAGAAACTCTTTTTTGCACAATCGTAAATTGTTTGGCGAAATTCTAATTCTTTTCATCGGGGGTTTACAAACTATGCAAAAGGTGATATACTTTTATAAAGTATATCGCGAGAGGAGGAGTCCCGTGGAACGAATGAGCGAGGTCCTGCATGGCTTCCGCACCGAGCTTTCGGTGAGGGGGATCGCCAACATGCAATATTTCGAGATGCCGCACGGCTTCACTACCCTGCCCGACCGGCATCCCTTTTCGGAGCTTGTTTACGTTGACAGCGGCGAGATCCGTGTTACGAGCGATGCCTTTGAGGGGAAGCTCCGTAAAAACGAGCTGCTCATCCACCGCGCCGGGGATGCACACGCCTTCTTTTGCGAGGAGGGGGCCCCCAACCTTATCATCATCGGGCTCGACTGCCCATCGCCCCTTCTTTTCCCCTTTTCGCATACGCCGATGCCCCTCTCCGAGGCGCTCCAGCGCCTGCTCGTCGAGATCATCAAGGAGGGGCGCAACGTCTTCCTCCCTCCCTACGATATTCCGAACCGCACCGATATGCAAAAGCGCGAGGATTTCCCCTTTGGCGCCGACCAGCTGATCAAGAATCTTCTGGAGTGCTTTCTGGTTAAGCTGATCCGCGAGCGCGAGGCCCCCCCGCTTGGCGAGGGCGAGCATGCAACTGACGACCTGCGGACGGGAGAGATCCTGCGCTATCTTGAGAACAATTACCGCGAAAAGATCACGCTGGAGGAGCTTTGCTTTCTCTTTGGCACCAACAAGACCACCCTCACCAAAAGCTTCCGCCGTGTGACGGGAGGAACCGTCCTTGACTTTTTGAACCGTCTTCGCCTGCAGAACGCCAAGGCGATGCTCCGCCGCGGCACCCTCACCGTCACCGAGATCGCCGAGGAGCTTGGCTTCTCCTCGGTGCATTACTTCACCCGCTTCTTTCGCAAGCACGGCAACATGTCCCCCTCGGAGTACGCCACAAGCATTCGTGCGCGTTTCGAGGGAGAAGCATAGTTTTGTTTACATTTATCCGTTTTTTGGCGGATATGTCTGTTTTGAAAGGTCGCTTATGAACAACACACTGACTCCCCTCGGCATCGAGGCTCGCCGGCGGCTCTCGCGCATAGGACTTGCCTTTTTTCTCTTTTTCGTCATTACCTTCCTTGTGCAGCTCGCGCTTTCCGCCCTCCTTTCCCTTTTTCCGGCTGTCGGGGAGCATCCGGCGATCTCCTGGCTCCTCTCGATGGTACCGATGTACCTGTTCGCCCTCCCCGTTTTTTATCTCCTCCTGCGGCCATTTCCGCCCGACACAGTGACACCGCGCCGACTAAGCGCGCGCGACTTTGCGATCTTCTTTTTCATTTCCTACGCCCTTGTGTACCTCGGCAATCTCGTTGGCACCCTGATCAATGCTATCACCGACCTCCTCTCGGGGGCGCACTCATCCTCGGATGCCACGGCGATCATCGAGGAGTCCCCCTTGTACCTTGTCTTCATCTTCGCCGTCGTTCTCGGCCCCATTGTTGAGGAGGTAATGTTCCGCGGCATTGTCCTGCGCCGCCTGCTCCCCTTTGGGGAGGGCTTTGCCATCCTGACATCGGCGCTTCTTTTCGGCCTCTTTCACGGCAACCTCTCGCAATTCATTTACGCCTTTTTGCTGGGTGCCTTCTTCGGCTTTCTCTACTGTCGGACGGGGCGCCTGCACCATGCGATCCTGCTCCACGCAACCATCAATTTCGTTGGGAGCATCCTCCCCCTGCTCGTCCTGCGCCTTGTCGACCTTGAGGCCCTCACGGGCGAGCTGCCGACGGACCCCGAGGGGCTGGCGCCCCTTATCCCTCAGCTGCTCATTCTTGCGGCCTTCGGCACGCTTGTCCTCGGCGCGGTAGCTGTCGGCGCCTTCCTTTTGTACCGCTACCGCAAAACCTTGCTGCCGCGCGAGGGGGCCTGCCTCCTTGCGCGTGGCGAGCGCGGCCGTGTCTTCCTTTCGGTGGGCGCGCTGCTCGCGGCCCTTACCTCTCTCTTTCTCATTGTCCTTTCGTACCTCTGATAGCCACGGTTTTCCGGTTGACTTTTCCCCTCTCCGGTGGTATAATACTACTGTACTGTTGAGAGGGGGGAACACCGATGGCCGAAGCATTTCCGCGGATCTATGGCAACCGTGCGGTCAAGGATCGCCTTGCCGGTGCCATCCGCACAGGCACTCTCCCCCACGCCCTCATTCTTGTGGGGCCGCCCGGCAGTGGGCGCCGCCTTCTGGCGCGCGAGCTGGCCTCAGCCCTTGTCTGCACGGCGAAGGAGGGGGCGCCGCTCCCCTGCGGTGCATGCGAGGCCTGCCGCAAGGTGCGCGAGGGCATCTTCCCGGATCTGCATGTCGTAGCGCCCGAGGAGGGCAAGCGGTTGATCGGCGTTGCCGCCATCCGCGAGATCCGCAGTGAGCTTTCCCTCTCGGCCAGTGAATCGCCCTACCGCGTTTTCATCATCGAAGAGGCCGATGCGATGAATGCCGCCGCGCAGAACGCCCTGCTCGTCGCCCTTGAGGAGCCGCCCCGGGGGGTGGTCTTTCTCCTTGTGGCCGAGAGCGAGGACGCCCTTTTGCCCACCATCCGAAGCCGCTGCCAGATCGTACGCACCGAGATCTTTGCGGACGACGTTCTTTGCTCTTACCTTGAGGAGGACGGGCGCTTTGCTACGCTCCTATCCAAGGATCGCCCGAGGGCGGATATCCTCGTCAAAAGCGCCGCCGGATGCCTCGGTCGGGCGCTTGCCCTTTTGGACGGCAAGGCGATGGCGGCCGTCCTTGCCGAGCGTGCCACCGTTGATGCGATCGTCGGGGCGCTCGGAGAACGCGGCTCGGCCGAGCTTTTCAGCGCCTTCCGCCTTCTCCCCACCGCAAAGCGCGAGGAGCTCAGCGGCGTCCTCGTTCTTCTCGGGGATGCCCTGCGCGACCTGATCCTTGTAAAGCGCGACGGCGAGGCTCCGCTGCTGTATTATGCCGACCGCGAGGCCGCACTTGCCGCCTCCGAGCGCATCGGCATCCGCCGCCTGTTTTCACTTTCGGATGCCGTGGGCGACGCGCGCGAGGATCTTGGGCGCAACGCCAACATTTCGGTCATCTTAGCCTCGCTGCTTTCGGTAGCGACGGCACGCTGATCACATATCATTGAGGTTTATAGAGGTTAATGCCATGGAAATGAACAACGAAAACGTCCTCCTCTCCGAGGAGGAGATCCGGGTGAACGAGGGAAGCACCCCCGCCCCCCCCGCAGAGCAGCCCGCGCCCACCGAGGCGACCGCGGCGCCTGCCTCTCCCACCCCTACCCCACAGGAGGCGCCAAAGCCCGAAAAGACGCCGCTGCCCGACGTGGAGGTCGTGGGCGTGTCCTTCCGTTCGATCGGAAAGAAATATTACTTCGCCCCCGGGCGCCTTCGCCTGCATATCGGGGATGAGGTCGTCGTCGAAACGGCGCGGGGCTTAGAGTTCGGCCGCGTGACGATCGCCAACACCACCGTCCCGGCCTCTGACATCACGCCGCCCCTCCGCCTTGTGACACGCTTAGCCTCCGACACCGACCGCGCGCGCAACGCCAAAAACCGCGAGCTTGAGGCAGAGGCCGTGAAGATCTGCCGCGAAAAGATCGCGCAGCACAAGCTTGAGATGAATCTCATCTCGGCCGAATATACCTTTGATAACTCCAAGCTGCTTTTCTACTTCACCGCCGAAGGGCGCGTCGACTTCCGCGAGCTTGTCAAGGACCTTGCCTCGGTCTTCCACACGAGGATCGAGCTGCGCCAGGTCGGCATCCGCGATGAGGCCAAGATCCTCGGTGGCCTTGGCGTTTGCGGCCGTCCCTTCTGCTGCTCGACCTTCCTGCCCGATTTCGTTCAGGTATCGATCAAGATGGCCAAGGAGCAGAACTTCTCGCTGAACTCTGCCAAGATCTCCGGCGCGTGCGGGCGCCTCATGTGCTGCCTGCGCTACGAGCATGAGACCTACGAGGAGGCCCTTAAAAAAACACCGCCAACGGGCGCTCTTGTTGACACCCCGGCCGGTGTCGGCGTTGTCGTGGAGACTCGCCCCCTGCTCAGTCTTGCCAAGGTGCGCCTTGAGGAAAAGCCCGAGGCTCCCCGCCTCTTCCCCTGTGAGGAGATCCGCGTTCTGCGTAACAAGGCTCCGCGCCCCGGGGAGGATGTCAAGATCGACCTGCCCCCGCGCCGCGAGGTGAAGGAGGCCAAGGTGAGCGCTCCCCCGAGGGAAGCCCCCGAGGGCAAGGAGAGCCGTTCTCCCGAGGCTGCGGGCGGTGCCGCTACGCAGGAAGGCCGAGAAAAGCCGAGAAAATCGGGGCACAAGCACCACCGCGGTGGCCGCGGCCACGACCGTCACGGAAGGAAAAGGAACCCCGAGAAAAAAGAAAATTCGTGAAAACACTTGATTTTTTTGCATTCTATGCTACAATAGTTACATCATCAACAAACAGGAGGTTATCACAATGGCTTACGTAATCAACGACGACTGCCTCGCTTGCGGCGCTTGCGCCGATGGCTGCCCCGTGGAAGCGATCAAGGAAGGCGACGGCAAATTCGTGATCGACGCTGACACCTGCATCGACTGCGGCAACTGCGCCGAGGTCTGCCCCGTGGGCGCCGCCAAGGCTGAGTAATTCATAAGAAAGCGGAGACGGTGAAAGCCTCTCCGCTTTTTCTCTTTCTAGCTATGATGAAGGATAAAGACCTCAATGCCACCGAATACCGTGAGCAGCTCAACGCGCATCTTACCGTGATCCACCGGCGCGATGCCGTACCGACCACCACCGATGCCCTGCTCCTTGCCGCCTTCCTCGAAAGGACGCAGGGGACGGCCTGCGAGCTTGGGGCGGGAGGCGGTATCGTTTCTCTCTTAGCGGCCTCGCGCGGGGTGTTCCCTGCCGCCCATCTCGTCGAACGGGAGCCACTGCTTGCCGAGCTCGCCGTCCGCAACGCCAAGGAGAACGGCCTTAGCGACCGGCTCCGCGTTTTTTGCGAGGATATCCGCCGCTTTGATGCCCGTGAGCGCTATGCCGCCGTCTTCGCCAATCCCCCTTACCGCCGTCCGGGAAGCGGCCGCCCGGCCGCCCATCATTTAGCCGACGTTTCCCGCTTTGAGCGCGCCGGCGGCATTGTTGATTTCTGCCTGACGGCGGCACGCCTGCTCCGCCCCGACGGGAGCTTCTCGCTCGTCTACCCCACCGAGAGGCGCGAGAATCTCCTCGCAGCCCTTAAGGAAGCCGAGCTTTTCCCCACGGCAACCGTCACAGTGCGCCCCTACCCCGGTGGCGAAAGCCGCCGTTTCCTCCTGCGTGCAGGCAAGCGCCCCCTCCCCCACGAGGAGCACACCCTATTCCTGGCCCGTGCGGCGAATGACCGCCGACCGACCGATGAGGCCGAACAACTATACCGTGACGGCACCCTGCCGTTTTAAGGAGATATCATGACCGAAAAGAACAAGGTCGTAGGCGGAACACTCTACCTTGTGGCCACCCCGATCGGCAATCTCGCCGACCTTTCCGAGCGCGCCAAGAAGGTGCTTTCCGAGGTCGACTTCATTGCAGCCGAGGACACGCGCAATTCGCGCGCCCTGCTTACGCATTTTGATATCCGCAAGGAGCTTGTCAGCTACCACGAGCACAACCGGCGAGAGCGCGGCCCCCAGCTCATTGCCCGCCTCCTCGCAGGCGAGTCCTGCGCCCTCGTTACCGATGCGGGCATGCCTGCTATCAGCGATCCCGGCGAGGATCTTGTACGCCTTTCGGCTGAGGCCGGTGTACCCGTGACCTGTATCCCCGGGGGGACCGCCGCCGTCACGGCGTTGGCGCTTTCGGCGCTCCCGACCGGGCGCTTCGTGTTCGAGGGGTTTCTCCCGAGCGATAAAAAGGAGCGCCGCGCACGTCTTGCCGTCCTTGCCGCCGAGGAGCGCACCGCCATCCTTTACGAGGCGCCGCACCGCCTAAAGAAGACACTGGACGAGCTCTACGAGGCGCTTGGCGAGCGCCATGTGGCACTCTGCCGCGAGCTGACCAAGCTCAACGAGGAGATAGAGAGGACAACTCTTTCGACCGCCATTACGCTCTTTTCCGAGCGTGAGCCGCGCGGCGAATACGTCCTTGTAATTGCCGGGGCCGAAAGGAAGGCGCCGTCCGCCGACTTTTCGGATCTCACCCCCGCCGAGCATGTTGCCACCTATGAGGCCGAGGGGCTTGCTCGGATGGATGCCATCAAGGCCGCCGCCAAGGATCGCGGTATATCGAAAAGTATTCTTTACAAAATGCTTCAAAACGACGAGGAAGTGTAAAAAAAGAAAAGCTCCCGCGCAAAGGGCGGGGGGGTTTCTTTTCGGGTTA
>JAZQVJ010000202.1:0-2949 GCA_045631785.1 Eubacteriales bacterium | reverse complement strand
AGCATCGTGTATCTTCGCACGCTGTTTGCCTCCGAGGCACGCCTTATGTCGGTACGCACGGTCTATACCGTCCATAACATCGAGTATCAGGGGTGCTACTCCCCCGAAATACTCTCGGATATTTTCGACCTTCATCCCGTTCATGCCCCCCTTGTGATGCACAGGGGCGGCATCAATCTTGCGCGCGGCGCCATCGTCCTTGCCGACCGTGTCACCACCGTCAGTCCGCGTTACGCCGTCGAGCTTTGCCGCTACGAGTACGACTTTGGTCTTGGGGATGAGATCCGAAGCGCCGGGTGGAAGATGCGAGGCATCCTGAACGGCCTTGACACCGCCTATTTTACCCCGCAGGAACGAACGCTTCCGCACCCCTATACCGCCGCCACCCGCAGGGAGGGGAAGGCCGCCTGCAAGGTCGCCGTCCTTTCCGAGGTGGGGCTGTCCGGGGATGGGGCGCCACTCATGCTCGTGATCTCGCGGCTGGTTGCCGCCAAGGGGATGGATCTTTTGCTTGAGGTCCTTCCCACGCTCCTTCGGGAGGGCGCCTCCTGCGTGGTCCTTGGCACGGGAGATCCGACCTACGAGGAGGCATTGCGCCGTATGGCCGAGGAGTATCCCGAGCGCCTTCGCGTTATCATCGCCTTTGACCGTGCTCTTTCCAAGCGCCTTTATGCCGGAGCCGATGTCTTTCTGATGCCCTCGCGGAGCGAGCCCTGCGGCCTTTCGCAGATGGTGGCCTGCCGCTACGGCTGTGTTCCCGTGGTCCACGCCGTCGGTGGCCTTGCCGACAGCATCACTCCCTATAAGGGAGGCAAGGGCAACGGCTTCTCCTTTGAGGCATACACGGCCGAGGCCTTCCTTTTTGCCGCGCGCGCGGCCCTATCGCTTTACCGTGAAGCGCCGGAGGAATTCGATGCCCTCCGCGGTGCCTGTATGCGGAGCGATTTTTCCTGGCGCCGATCGGCGCTCGAATATCTTGAGCTTTACGAAAGCATCACGACCGTGAGGTGAATGAATGTCAGAATTAACTCTCAAAAAAAGCCTTCGCGAGGCGGTGATCGCCAAGCTGGCGACAAGCGGCATCGGGAGTCCCGAGCGCGCAACGTGTGAGGAGTGGTACCGCGCTCTTGTCGGTGTCCTCCGCGAGACCATGCGTGAGGGCGAGCGCGCCTTTTCGGAGAAGCGGAGCAGAGAGGGGAAGAAGCGTGTTGCCTATCTCTGCATGGAATTTCTCCTTGGTCGCTCACTGAAGAAAAACCTTGAAGCCCTCGGTCTTCTCTCCGAGGCGGAGGAAATGCTTGCCTCCTACGGTCACTCCTTCTCCGAGATCTACGGTATAGAAAGCGATCCGGGGCTCGGCAACGGCGGCCTTGGGCGCCTTGCCGCCTGCTTCCTCGACTCCCTTTCGGCGCTCTCCTATCCCGCCATCGGCTATTCATTGCTTTATGAAGCGGGGCTTTTCCGTCAGAAGATCGTCGAGGGCGCGCAGGTCGAGCTGCCCGACGAGTGGATCCCCACGGGCGGTGCCTGGCTGATCCCTCGTCCCGACCTTGCCGTCAGCGTGCGCTTCGGCGGTCGGATCGAGGAGAGCTTTGAAAACGGACGTATCCACATCACGCACACGGAATATGACGAGGTGCGGGCGATCCCTTACGATATCCTCATTCCGGGCGACGGTGGCCGCGCCGTCAATGTTCTGCGCCTTTTCCGCGCGCGTGATGCGGTTCCTCACCCCGACGGGAGCGAAAGCCAGTCCGAGTATCTGCGCGTGCTGCGCGAGCGCTCGGCGGCCGAGGAGCTGACACGTCAGTTGTATCCGCCCGACAACCACGAGGAGGGCATGCTTCTCCGTCTTTCCCAGCAGTATTTCTTGGTTTCGGCGGCTCTCCAGAACCTTATTGCCGAGCATTTCTCCGAGGGATGTACGCTTGCCGAGCTCCCCGAGCGCCTGGCTCTGCACCTCAACGATACCCATTCCGCCGTTGCAGTGCCCGAGCTTTTGCGCCTTTTGCTTGACGTTTATTCCTATTCGTGGGAGGACGCCTGGCAAACGGTGAAGCGGACCGTTTCCTACACCAACCATACCGTCCTCCCCGAGGCGCTCGAATGCTGGCGCGCCGAGTATTTTCGTGTTAAGCTCCCCCGCCTTTACGCCATCCTGCTTGAGATCGATCGGCGCCATACCGAGGAGCTGTGGTCGCGGTATCCCGGCGATTGGGATCGCATCTCACGGATGTCGATCATCGCCTACGGTCAGGTACGGATGGCCAATCTCTCGGTGGTCGCCGCCCATACCGTCAACGGGGTATCGCGCCTGCACGGCGAGATCCTCCGCGAGACCGTCTTTGCCGACTTCTACCGTACAACCCCCGAAAAGTTCACGAGCGTTACGAACGGCGTGGCCCATCGCCGCTGGCTGATGGGCGCCAATCCTGCCCTCGCGGCACTCCTTGACGAGGCCATCGGCCGTGACTACCGTGAGCGCCCCGATCGCCTCGCCTCGCTCCTTGATTTTTCGGAGGATCCCGCCTTCCTTGACCGCCTTACCGCGATCAAGGGGGAGAACAAGCGCCGTTTTTCGGAGTTTCTGGCCCGGCGCTCGGTCCGTCCCCTCGACCACGAGTCGGTTTTTGACGTGCAGATCAAGCGGATGCACGAGTATAAGCGTCAGCTCCTCAACGTCTTAAAGATCCTCTCGCTGATGAACGATCCGCGCTCGCTCTCGCGCCCCGTCACCTTCATCTTCGGTGCCAAGGCCGCCCCCGGCTACTATATGGCCAAGGAGATCCTGCGGCTCGTGGTTTCGCTTGGTGAGGAGCTGGAGGGATCGCCCCTTCGCGACGTTTTGCGTGTTGTTTTTCTTGAGGATTATAATGTCAGCAGTGCCGAGCTTCTGATCCCTGCCGGCGAGATCTCCGAGCAGATCTCGCTCGCAGGGAAGGGAAGTCG
>JAZQVJ010000201.1:0-4482 GCA_045631785.1 Eubacteriales bacterium | reverse complement strand
CAAGAAGACCGCCGCCCCGACGGACGGCGAATAGACCGACCGCCGCCCATCGGCGGCTACTGCTGAGAGAAAGGAGATCGCCGTGACTAAGTCCACCTCCGGGCGCCGCCCTATGCGCCGCTTTTTCGCCGTCCTCTCCTCCTCTGCCCCCGCCCGCTTCTTCCTTGAGCGCGAGAGCCGCGTGAGGACGCGCGCCGCCCTGCGCCGCAGCGAGAGCATCCGTCTGCAAACCGAGCGCGCCCTCCTCATCCGTAAGAGGAGTCCCCTCTTCCGACCGATCGATTCTCTGCGCCACGCTCTCTTTATGACCGAGCTCCGTGTTTTCTCGGCCCTGCTCCTCCCCCTCGGCCTTTCCGCCGTCTTCCGCTGTCTTATCTTCCCTCTTTTGACCGACGATTTTCCGCTTCTGCCGATGGACGGCATTGCCGGTGCCGTCGCCCTTCTTCTCTCTCTCTTTCTCCTTCCCCTTCGCGAGCCGATGTGCCGCACCGTCACAAACGACGGCTTCCTCTCTCGCCTGTTCTTCGACTCTCTCTCCCTGCCACGCCCCTACCCGACCGCGGCGCGCGGCATCTCGGCGTGGCTCCTGCTCCTGCCCGGGCTCGGGCTTTTGGCGGCATCGGTTTTTGTTTCGCCGCTTCTCCTCCTTTCGGCCTTCTTCGGCCTGGTTTTCCTCATCCTTTCGCTCGCCTCGCCCGAATTCTCGCTGATCCTCTCGGGTGTCCTGATCCCGTTTCTGCCGCTTTTGCCGCAGAGCGACCTTCTCCTGCTCCTTGCGGTGTGCCCCGGGATCCTCTCCTATCTCTTTAAGCTGCTGTTCTCCAAGCGGGAGTTCCGCTTCCGCCCTCTTGATCTTTTTGTCCTGCTCTTCTCTCTCTGCTTCCTTTTCTTCTCTCTCGGCGCCAAGCCGGGAAGCGGGATCCTGCGGGCCGGAGCCATCCTTTCGCTCCTTTCTCTTGTCGCCTATTTCCTCGCCGCCAACCTGCTCACCGCCAAGCGCACGCTCCACCTCTTTACCGACGCCATTCTGCTTGTCACCGCCGTGCTTTCCCTCCTCGGGATCTACCGCAGCCTCACACGGCTCATTGCTCCGTCGTGGCTCACTCACCCCACGGCCGTCCTCGTTGACCGTGCGATCGACACCCTGCTTGGCGAGGAGTATTCTCTGGCCGCCATCCTTCTGCTTACCCTCCCTCTGCTTTTTGTCAGGGCAAAGGTCAAGCGGCTGTCGCGCTGGCGCGCCCTCCCCCCCATCCTGCTTTTTCTTGCCGCCATGGTCCTCACGTGGCAAGCGGCGGCTCTCCTATCGCTCGGTGGGGCGCTCCTGTTCTTCGCCCTGCTTCGCTCGCGCTCCTCGGCCGGTCTCTTTCCTCTCATTACCCTTGTTGCCGCCTTCGCGCTCTTCCTGCTTCCGCAAGCCTCCCACGCCGCCCTTACCGAGGCGCTGGGGCTTTTCGGCGAGGCAGCTGCCGAGGGTGCCGAGGCTCTCTTTGCCGCGTGGCGCCAGGCACGTGACGGGCTTCTTTCCCATCCCTTTGGCCTAGCGCCCGAGGAGGTCGGCAGAGTGTACGCTCTTCCTCTTGAGATCGCCCTCCGCTTTGGCCTTCCCGGTATTCTTCTTTTCACCTGCCTGATCCTTTACGCCATGCGGACGGCTCTCGCCTCACAGACTCTCGCCAAGGAGAACCCCTTCCGTCTCCCGGCCCTTGCGGCCTCAAGCGCCGTTTTCGGCCTTCTCCTCTTTGGCTTCACCGCCCCCGTCCTTGAGCACAGAAGCACGCTCTATCTCTTTTTCCTGCTCCTCGGCATCCTTGCAGCCTCGGTCCGCGGGGCGCACACGGAGGCCCTCGCCATCCACCGCGGCAAGGCCGGGAAGGAGGCCGGCACCGCCTCCGCCGAGGTGCGCCTGCATCGCTCGCACAGGCGGAAGCAGCCATAATAGCGGCACGGCAGTCGGCGGCAAGGCCCCCCGGTGGTACCGACGAATGAAAAAAACAAATTATCCCTTGATTTTTCTTACTCTAAATGGTATAATAATAACATCATAAGCAAGTGAGGTGTATCGTTATGGTATCTCGCAAGATCACGATCAAAAACAGCCAGGGCCTTCACGCCCCCCGTCCCGTCGCCTTCTTCATTCAAAAGGCCAACGCCTACAAGGCCTCGATCTGGGTGGAAAAGGGGGATCGCAGAGTGAACGCCAAGAGCCTGCTCGGCGTCCTTTCCCTCGCCGTCACACAGGGGATGGAGATCACCCTCCTTGCCGACGGTACGGATGAGAATACCGCCCTCGCCGGCCTTGCCGAGCTCCTCGAGACCGGCCTCACCGAATTCGAGGCAAGCCAGAACGGCTGACGATCAACTGAACACAAAAGGCAGTTTTGGAGCTTTTCAAAACTGCCTTTTTAAGACGAGGAACGTATGAGTAACGAACGCTTAGCCGCCCTGCGCCGCAAGGCGGCCGCCCTCCCCGAGGCCCCCGGCATCTATATGATGAAGGACGAAGGGGGGCGCATCCTCTACGTCGGCAAATCCAGGAAGCTCAAAAACCGTGTCGGCTCCTACTTCACCGGCACTCATAACCGCAAGACCGAACGGATGGTGGCTGCGGTCCGGGATTTTGATACGGTGCTATGCCGCACCGAGATGGAGGCGCTGACGCTCGAGAACACCCTCATCAAAAAGCATAAGCCCCCCTTTAACATCAAGCTGAAGGATGCCAAGTCCTACCCCTATCTTCGCCTGACGGACGAGGACTATCCGCGTCTTACCGTTACGCGCGAGCGCTCGGGGAAGGGTGAATTCTTCGGTCCCTATCCCGGCATCGGCGAGGCCTACGCGGCTCTTGATGCCGTCTCGCGCGCCTTTCGTCTCCCGACCTGCCGCCGCCGCTTCCCCGAGGATACCGGGCGCGAGCGCCCCTGCCTGTACGCCGCGATGGGGCGCTGTCTTGCCCCCTGCCGCACCCTCCCCCCGAGGGAGGAATACCAAGCCCTCATCCGCAACGTGCGCCACGTCCTTATGGGCCACGTCAGCGACACCCTTGCCTCGGTCGAGGCCGGAATGCTCAGGGCCGCCGAGGAGGAGCGCTTTGAGGAGGCCGCGCGCCTGCGCGATACCGCCGCCGCCCTCCGCCGCCTGCGTGAGAAGCAGCGCGTGGTTTCGGATGCCGACGTCGAATGTGATGCCGTAGCCCTCTTTGGCGACGAGGGGGGCGGTGTCCTCTCGCTTCTCTCGATCCGCGAGGGGGCGCTGATCTCCAAGCGCGATTACCCCTTTCTCGAGGGCGAGCTGACCGATCCCGCCTCGGTCATCACCTTCCTCGGCGGCCTTTACAGTAAGGAAAGCCTGCCGCGCGAGATCCTCCTCGATTTCGCCGCCGAGGACGACGATATTGCCGATTTTGCCGAAGCGATGTCCTCTCTTGCCGGGCGGCGCATCCACGTCCTCGTCCCCGAGCGCGGCAAAAAGAAGCAGCTGTGCGATATGGCACGTGAAAACGCCCGTCTGACACTGGAGCGCCGCCGCGCCGATCGCGAGGTGAGGGATAAGACCGTTATCCGTCTTTCCTCCCTCCTCGGCCTTGAGGTGGTCCCCGAGCGCATCGAGGCCTTTGATATCTCGGAGATCGGCAACGAAGCGATCACCGCCTCTATGGTAGTCTTCACGGAGGGCAAGCGCCATCCCGCCGACTACCGCCTTTTCCGGATAAAAACCACGGGCGGAGTGGATGACTACGGTGCCATGCGTGAGGCGATCGGCCGCCGCGCCGCCCACTTCGGTGACGGCTCACCGTCACTCGGCACGCCCCCCGACCTGATCCTTGTTGACGGCGGCCGAGGCCAGGTCGCAGCTGCTCGCGAGGCGCTTGCCGCCAAGGGTTTCGCGATCCCTGTCTTCGGCATGGTCAAGGACGACTACCACAAAACGCGCGCCCTCTCGGACGGCGAGGGGGATATCAGCATCGCCGCCGACCGCGGACTGTATAGTTTCATTTACACAATACAGGAGGAAGCGCACCGCTTCGCCGTTAAAAGCGTGCAAGAAAAGAAGAGGAAGGCTCTGCGCCACTCCTCGCTCGAGAGGATCCCCGGTATCGGCGCTGTCAAGGCAAAGCTCCTTCTCTCCCACTATGGGAGCCTTGCGCGCATGGCCGAGGCCACGGTGGAGGAGCTGGCCACCCTGCCAAGGATCACAAGGAGCGATGCCGCCGCCATCCGCGACTACTTTGAAAGCAAAAGGAG
This sequence comes from Eubacteriales bacterium, assembly GCA_045631785.1. Lineage (GTDB taxonomy): Bacteria > Bacillota > Clostridia > Oscillospirales > CAG-272 > UBA1740. The sequence goes on along the minus strand of JAZQVJ010000201.1, from coordinate 238 downwards.
AGAGAAAAAGGAATGATGCGTATTATCACGGGGCGCGCACGCGGTGTCCGCCTCGATACCCTGCCGGGGGATGCCACACGCCCGACGAGCGAGCGTGTCAAGAGTGCGATCTTTTCCTCGATGCAGTTTGAGCTCGAGGGGCGCCGTGTCCTCGATCTCTTTGCCGGCTCGGGGCAGATGGGGCTTGAGGCCCTCTCGCGCGGTGCCGCCTCCTGCACCTTTGCCGATGCCTCCGTGG
>JAZQVJ010000200.1:0-4915 GCA_045631785.1 Eubacteriales bacterium | reverse complement strand
CACTGCCCCATCGGCAAGGCCTCCTTCGGCACTGAGAAGCTCCTTGAGAACTTCAACACGCTGATGGAAGCCATCATCAAGGCGAAGCCCGCCAGCGCCAAAGGCCAGTACATCAAGAGCTGCGTTCTCGCCGCCACGATGGGCCCCGGCGTTAAGGTCAACTACGCCAAGCTTTCGTAAGAAAGAAACAAAAAGAGCGATCCTTGCGGATCGCTCTTTTTTTACTTCAGCTCAACCACGGTAACGCCGGCATCGCCCTCGCCGTACGCTCCCATGCGGTGAGAGGCCACGCGGCGATCCTTTTTCAGATATTGGGCGATCGCCTTGCGGAGGGCACCCGTACCCTTACCGTGAATGATCCGCACACTGCGAACGCCGGCCATGATCGCATCGTCAAGGTATTTGTCTACAATGAACCAAGCATCGTCGCCGATCATGCCGCGCACGTCCACCTCGGGGTGGAAATCGGCGCGCACCACCTGACGGAGCCGCGCCTCGGGCTTCGCCTCCTTGACCTTGATCCTCTGCCCTTCCTCAAGCAGCCGCAGCTCGGAGAACGCAACCTTAGCCTTCAGAATACCGGCCTGCACGGTGGCCTTCTTATCCTTCTCGGAGAGGGCGATCACCTCCCCCTCCTGATGGTATGCCGTTAAGAACACGCGGTCACCAACGCGCAAGGGGCGCGGGAGGGTATACTCGTCGTCGAGCGAGATCTCGCGGAATTCGGCCTTGTCATAGAGGGCGTTCCCCTCACGCAGGCGGTCGCGCACCGCCGCCTTGGCACGGTTCAGCTCCTCGGCGAAGTTGGCGGCATCCTGCTTCTTACGGATGCTGTCAAGCTCCTTAAAGATATAGTCGCTCCCCGCCCTTGCACTGTCAAGCAGCTGCCGTGCGCGCGTAAGGGCCGAGGCGATCTCCTTCTCCGAGGCTGCCGTCTTCTCCTGCAAACGGCGCTCAGCGCCCGCCTTAAAGGCCTCGTACTCGCGCCGCAGGCGCTCAGCCTCCTCTCGCTCGCGCTCCATCTCGATGCGCTGCGCCTCAAGCTGCGAAATAACGCTCTCAAAGCGCTTGGTGTCACCGGACAAATGGGCATCCGCACGGCGGATGATTGAGGGGGAAAGCCCTAACTTCTCGGAAATGGCAAAGGCATTGGATTTGCCGGGCATACCGACGATCAGGCGGTAGGTCGGCCGCAGAGTATTGACGTCAAATTCACAGGAGGCATTCTGTACCCCCTCGGTCTCAAGGGCATACACCTTCAGCTCGGCATAATGCGTCGTCGAGGCCGAAAGCGCACCGTAGCTCCGCACCTCCTCAAGGATGGCCTCGGCCAGCGCTGCGCCTTCCACGGGATCAGTGCCCGCCCCCAGCTCATCAAAAAGAACGAGAGAACGGTCGGTGACACGCGCAATGATATCCACGATATTCACCATATGCGCCGAAAAGGTTGAAAGCGATTGCTCAATGCTCTGCTCGTCCCCAATGTCCACCAATACCTCGGAGAAGATCCCCATCTCGGTCCTCTCCTCGGCCGGGAGCGCCAGCCCCGCCTGTGACATCAGTGCGAAAAGACCGAGCGTCTTCAGTGCCACCGTCTTACCGCCGGTGTTCGGCCCCGTAATGATGAGAGTATCAAATTCACCGCCGAGCGAAATGTCGATCGGCACGACTCGTTCTTTTTCAATGAGAGGATGGCGGCCGCGGCAGATGGCGATCCGCTTCTCTTCGAGAAGCTTCGGCACATGAGCGCCGATCGCATCGGCATACGCCGCCTTCGTAAAGGCGAAGGCGATCTCGGTCATGTTGTGGCAGTCGGCGGCAACAGCGCCCCCGTTCTTCGCACATTCGGCCGAGAATTCAGCCAGAATACGGTCGATCTCGGCCTGCTCGCGCGAGCCAAGCTCGCGAAGCTCGTTGTTGGCCTCAACCACAGCCAGCGGCTCAATAAACACGGTCGCCCCCGAGGAGGAGGTGTCGTGCAAAAGCCCCTTGATCTCGCCGCGGTATTCGGCCTTTACGGGGATCACGTAACGGCCGTTTCGCATCGTTACGATATTTTCCTGCAAGAACTTGGAGCGCGCGCCCCCAATGTAGGTAGCCAGCGTATCCTTGATGCGGTTGTTGGCGGCGCGGATCTTGCGGCGAATGTCGGCGAGAGCCGGGCTTGCCTCGTCGGCAACGAGATCCTCCCCAAGGATGATCTTGGTGATACGGTCCTCAAGGGGACGCACCGCGATCAGGCGGTCGAAATACACGTCAAGCGCCGTCGCCACCTCGTAAGTCTCAATATATTCAACACAATGCCGGGCAGCACGCAGAATACCGGCGATCGCCAAAAGCTCGCGCGGTGATAGGATCGCCCCCTTCTCTGCCCGCCCGATGGCATCCAAAACCCCCTCGTCGCTCGTAAAGGGAGGAAAGCCCTTGGCAGCGATCAAGCGGCGCGCATCGGCCGTCTCGCTCTGACGCCGCAAAACGATGTCATATTCGTCATCGGGCATAAGCGAAAGCGCCCTCGCCCTTGCCCCCTCGGTGGGAGCGTGGCTCGAGAGCTGAAGCAGGATCTTATCGTATTCGAGAGCCGATAAAGTCTTTTGCGTAAAGAGCATTATTTACAGATCGCCTGAGGCAACCTCCTTATAGAATTGCAGAGTGCGGAAACCGCGCTCCAGATGGTTCAAAAGATATTCCTCGGCAGCGTGAGAAAAATGGCGGATATCCTCCTCCCCGAGGCGGAAGGAAAACAGGCGCTCTATCGGGCAGCTCACAACGTAGGTGAGCGCCGCACGCACCGCCGGTGTCAGAATACAAAGCAAAGCACGCGTACGGGCGCGGAAGTCGTCCTCGTCACGCGGCAGCTCACGCTGTACGGCGGTATGGCATTCCGAGCAGACGGCAGAGCCGTTCATCACGTCGAGCAGCATCTCGCCCTCCCCCTTGCCGCACAGAACACATTCGGAAAGCTCGGGCAAATACCCAAGGGCCGCCGCCGTACGGAACTCAAACGCCCCCTTGACAAGGGCGGGGGGATACTTGGAGGTAGCGATCGCGTAAAGCGCGTTCAGGGCAAGTCGCAGGATCTCGGGCTCGGGCTGCTCGGGGACGGTCACATCGGCCGCCACCTCGCAAATATAGCTGCCAAGCGCCGCATTCGCGATGTCGAGGCGCAGATCGTAAAAGCTCTCAATAAGCTCGACCTCGCGGACGTAGAAGCGGTCGCCCCGCACCGAAAGAACGAAATCGGCGTAGCAAAAGAGCTGGGAGGCGGCAAGGTAGCGGCTTTTCAGGGAACGGCTGCCGTTTGATATCGCGGTAACCAGACCTCGCTCAGCCGTCAGGATCGAGAGGAGCTTGTCACTCCCCGAAAGATCCACCGTTCGGACGACGAGCCCGCGGATATTGACCGTCATCACTCCTCGCGGTAGCCAAAGTTGCGGACGGCAACGTCGCTGTCACGCCAATTTTCCTTCACCTTGACCCACAGATCAAGGAAAACCTTGATACCGAAAAATTTCTCAAGATCCTCACGGGCGTATGTACCCACCGTCTTGAGAGTGGCGCCGTGCTTGCCGATGATGATCCCCTTGTGCGAGGCCTTCTCGCAGAAGATCTCGGCGCGCACCGTCAGCATCCTCTCCTCCTCGCGGAACTCCTCGATCATGACCGCCGTGCCGTGCGGGATCTCCTCCTCAAGCACGCGAAGGAGCTTTTCGCGGATGATCTCGGCCGCGATCTGGCGCTCGGGCTGATCGGTGAGCGCATCACTCGGGAAGAAGAAGTCACTTTCGGTAAGATATTGCTTGCATTCCCCAAGCAGAATGTCAACCCCCTTGCCGTTCTTGGCGCACATCGGCACAACAGCATCGAACTCGTACGCCGCAGCATAGGAGGCAATGGTCTTGGCAATATGCTCGCGGCTGGTCGCATCGATCTTATTGACAGCAAGGATCGCAGGGATCGCGGATGCACGGAGCTTATCAATGATGGTGGCCTCAATGTCCCCCACCTCGTCGCGCGGCTCGATCACGAGAATGGCCGCATCCGCCTCACCGAGCGTATCGCCCGCCGCCTTGACCATATAATCGCCAAGCTTGGTTCTCGGGCGATGCACCCCGGGGGTATCGAGGAAAACGAACTGATCCTCACCAACGGTATGGATGCCCGTAATGCGGTTGCGGGTGGTCTGCGGTTTTTTGGAAACGATCGCGACCTTCTCGCCGAGGATCGCGTTAAGGAGCGTGGACTTTCCGACGTTCGGGCGTCCCACGATAGCAATAAAAGCGGTTTTCGTCATGGTCATTTCTCCAATCCAAGCTTAGCAATGATCTCGCGCTGGCGGCGGCACATATCCGCATCCTCGTCCTCTCCCAGCTCATGGTCATAGCCGAGCAGATGAAGAGTGGAATGGATGCAAAGGAAGGCGATCTCGCGGTCGGTCGAATGGGAAAGCTCGGCCGCCTGCAGGGCGGCACGCTCGACCGAGATCACAATATCCCCAAGCGGGACTGTCGCACCGGCAGCATCCCCACCCTTCGGCAATTCCCCGCCCTCGTAAAGGGGGAAGGAAAGAACATCGGTGGCCGTATCCTTCTCTCGATAGTGCCGATTGAGATCCTTAATGTACGCATCGTCGCACAAGGTCACCGACACTTCGGTCGCAAACAGGATCCTCTCGTAAAAGAGTGTCTCGGCGATCGCGCGGCGGATCAGCAGCTTTCGCTCATACGAAAGTCCGATCTCCGCGGACGAGGTCGAGAAATCCAGAAAAAGACGGGGGCCCTTCGGGGCGTAATGCTTTCTACATTTCATGGGAGCTTGTCCTTCTCTCGTTTTTTCGCGGTAAAGGTCCGCGTACCTGCTTTTTTCTGCTCCTCGCGCCCGTATGTCTCATAGGCGCGGATGATATTCTGGACCA
>JAZQVJ010000199.1:0-1449 GCA_045631785.1 Eubacteriales bacterium | reverse complement strand
TTGCCCTCCTCCGGAATGGGCGCGGGACCGTGATGGGGGCCCTTTTGAACGACGCACATGTGCTGCACTTCGGTGCTCATTGCGTAAGGGGCTTCACTTACATTGCTCATTATGTTTATCTCCTTTTTTAGATTAGCTTGGTATATCGCGGGGGTTCTTACTTCACGATCTCGCCATAGACCTCGCCCGAGGCCGCGGCGGCGTTCGACTCGTCGGTGTCAATGTGCATCGCCAGCGCGAACTTCTCGCTCACGCGAACGACGACACCGCCGAAAACGAGGGGACGGGGGGTATCAAGCTTCACCGAAACGATCTGCTTGTCCGTGACACCGGCCTCGGCAGCATCGGCAGGGGTCATATGAATGTGGCGCTGGGCGGCGATCACGCCCTCAGCCAGCTCGACCTCGCCCGAGGGGCCGACGAGCTTGCAGCCCGCAGTCCCCGCAATGTCGCCGCTTTCGCGGACGGCGGCGGTGACGCCGATGGCGCGCGCATCGCTGAGCGAAAGCTCAACCTGGCTGGCGGGGCGAATGGGACCGAGGACACTGGCGGCGATCTCACCGCGAGGGCCGACGACCTTCACACGCTCCTCACAGGCAAACTGCCCGGGCTGGCTCAGATCCTTCTTTTTAGTCAGGGTGTGGCCGGCGCCGAACAGCGCCTCCACGGCTTCCGCCGTCAGGTGGACGTGACGGGCGGAGGTCTCAACAAGAACCTTCATAAGTACTCTCCTTTATACATAATTCTTACCTTGTATATTATAGCACCTAAAACCGCATTTGTAAATGAGTAAAAGTGAAGATTTTTGAGAAAACTAAATAAAAAACAAAAATGGGGGAGGATATGATGGAAGAATGCGAAAAGGGTGACCTCACAAGGAGTGACGAGCGCGAGGCGATCCGCGATATGGGGGCGCTCGCCATTCCCTCGCGGCGCGACAAATTCTTCTGTGTGACCATCATCGGGCAGGTGGAGGGACACTCACTCCTTGATACGACGCAAAAAAGCACGAAATACGACCACCTGATCCCCCTGCTCGTGTCTCTTGAGCAGGATGAGGGGGTGGAGGGGATCCTTGTTCTCCTCAATACCCTTGGCGGCGACGTCGAGGCCGGACTCGCCATTGCCGAGGTCATTGCTTCGCTGAGAAAGCCCACGGTGTCGGTAGTCCTCGGCGGCGGCCACTCGATCGGCGTGCCCCTGGCTGTGGCGGCCAAGAAAAGCTTTATCGTGCCGAGCGCTACGATGACGGTGCATCCCGTAAGAACGAGTGGAATGGTGCTTGGCGTTTCCCAGAGCTTTGATTATCTTGAAAAGATGCAGAACCGCATTTTACGCTTCATTGCCTCGCACTCGCACATCGCCGAGGAGGAGCTGCGCCAACGGATGCTCCGCACCGATGAGCTGGCGAACGACATCGGCTCGGTCCTCGCCGGCGAGGATGCCGTG
>JAZQVJ010000198.1:0-1865 GCA_045631785.1 Eubacteriales bacterium | reverse complement strand
ACGTCGCCTCGGCCTTTCCTCGGTCAGGACCGAGGAGCGCGATGCCACAGTCCCCGATGCGGCTCTTTCCGGGGGTGTTGACCGTGTGATTTGCGATGTCCCCTGCTCGGGGCTCGGCGTGATCGCCAAGAAGCCCGACCTTAGGTATCGCTCCCTCGGCTCGATCGGCGAGCTTTCTCTGCTTTCGCAACGCATCCTCGAGGCCGCCGCCCCGGCCGTCCGCCCGGGCGGTACTCTCGTTTTTTCCACCTGCACCCTGACGCGCGAGGAAAACGAGGATGCGGTCACCGCCTTCCTCTCGAAGCACCCCGAGTTTGCGCCCGAGGAGTTCGGCTTCCCGGGGGTTGCCTCGGAGGGGGGCATGCTCACCCTCTGGCCGCACAAGACCGGGACCGACGGATTTTTTATGGCTAAACTCAGGAGAACATAACATGAAGGACCTTCTCTCGCTCCTCCCCGAGGAGCTTGCCGACACGATGCGTGAATGGGGAGAGCCTGCCTTCCGCGCGAAGCAGATCTTTGCTCACGCCGCGGCGGGAACGCATCCCCTCGCGATGACCACCCTGCCAAAGCCCCTGCGCGAGCGCCTGCTCTCCGAGCTCGGCTGGTATCTGCCGACGCTTGTCGATAAGCGCGTGTCGGCACAGGACGGCACGGTCAAGTATCTCTTCCGCCTTCACGACGGTGAATGCATTGAGAGCGTTCTGATGAGGTACCGTCACGGCAACTCGCTCTGCATCTCTTGCCAGGTCGGCTGCCGCATGGGGTGCCGCTTCTGCGCTTCGACCATCGGGGGCAAGGTGCGCGATCTTCTGCCCTCCGAGATGCTCGGTCAGGTGATCGCCGCCGGACAGGACAGCGGCGAGCGCGTATCCAGCATCGTGATGATGGGGATCGGAGAACCCCTCGACAACTTTGATAACGTTGAGCGCTTTTTGCGCCTTGTCAACCATAAGGACGGACTGAACATCGGCTACCGCCACATCTCGCTCTCGACCTGCGGTCTTGTGGACGGCATCCGCCGTCTGGCCACGCTTGATCTGCCGATCACGCTCTCGATCTCGCTCCACGCGCCGACCGACGAAGCAAGAAGCGAGATCATGCCCGTCAACCGCCGCTATCCGATCGCCGAGCTTCTTTCGGCCTGTACCGACTACTTTGCCGTGACCGGGCGGCGCATCTCGTTTGAGTACGCCCTTATCGCGGGGAAGAACGATACCCCCGAGGAGGCCCGTCGCCTGGCAGCGCTTCTTAAAGCCACCGTGGGGGCGGACGGCGCCCCCGTCCACGTCAATCTCATCCGTGTCAATGCCGTTCCCGAGACCGGCTTCCGCGGTACCTCGGTGGCGGCGGCCAACGCCTTTGCCGAGCGTCTTTCGTCCTTGGGTATCAACGCCACCGTGCGCCGCCGCCTGGGGAGCGATGTGAACGCCGCCTGCGGCCAGCTCCGTCGGGCGCACGCCGAGAAAGCCGAGGTGTAGCGTGCAGTATTTTGCAAACAGCGACTGCGGCCGCGTGCGGCTGCGTAACCAGGACCGTTATCTGCTTCTCCCCATAGGAGAGTGCGGCCTCCTTGCCGCCGTCTTTGACGGGATGGGGGGGCACGCCGACGGCGACCTCGCCGCCGAAACGGCCGCCGATGCCTTTGCCGATGCCTTTGCGAGAGGGCTGCCCCTCTCGCCCGAGGAGGGGCGGCTCCGTCTTTGTGAGGCCGCGCGCGAGGCCGACCGCCGCATTACCGCCCTTGCCGAGGCCGACCGCCGCCGTCTTGGGATGGGTACGACGGTGACGGCGCTCCTCTTTCTCGGAGGGACGGTGCTGTCCCTGAACGTCGGAGACAGCCGTGCCTACTGCTACCGGATGGG
>JAZQVJ010000197.1:0-2601 GCA_045631785.1 Eubacteriales bacterium | reverse complement strand
CTCAAAAAAACGTGCCAAGGAGATCCATGACTCCTTCTGTGAGCAGGCCGGCATCCGTGACCTGATGATCTTCTGCCACGATACCTTTGGCAGCACCGTCATCACTCGCATCTATAAGCTGTGGGGAACCGGTGCTGTCGAAAATATCCGCAAAAATCCCTACCGTCTTTGCCGCGAGGTCTACGGTATCGGCTTCCCTCGCGCTGATGCGCTGGCCGCTTCTCTCGGTATCCGTCCCGATTCCGAGGAGCGCCTTCTTGCCGGGATCTCATATCTTTTGCATTATAACGCCTCGGCTAACGGCCATTGCTGTGTACCGAGGGACAAGCTGATCGAGGCTGCCGCCTCCCAGCTCTCGGTGGAGCCGCCGCTTGTTGCCGATGCTCTTGCATTGGCCGAGGCGCGCCGTCTTGTCGTTTCCGAGCATTTTGGGGAAGAAACGTACGTTTACAGTGCCGATCTCTACGATGCCGAGCGTATTCTTGCGCGCCGCCTGATCGAGATCGACAGGGCCTGTCCCGTCCTCGATCACCGTGATATCGACCGTCTTGTCGACCGTTCGGAGCAGGAGTCCGCCATTACCTACGCGCCGATGCAGCGTCACGCGCTCTCGGAGGCCCTTCGCTCGGGCGTTCTTCTGATCACGGGCGGTCCCGGGACAGGGAAGACCACTATCATCAAGGGGCTTCTTAACATTTTCGGCAGTCTTGGCTTCCGTGTGGCACTGACCGCCCCCACGGGGCGCGCCGCCAAGCGGATGAGCGAGGCCACCTCGGCCGAGGCCAAGACCGTCCACCGTCTGCTTGAAACCGTGAGGAGCGAGGGGATGACACCCACCTTCGGGCGCGACCGCACGAACCCCCTCGAGGAGGATGTCATCATTCTTGACGAGTCCTCCATGCTCGATCTCCCTCTTGCCGAGGCGCTTGTTGCCGCGCAAAAGAGGGGTAGTCGCATGATCCTTGTCGGGGATGCCGATCAGCTTCCCTCGGTGGGCCCCGGCAATGTCTTTGCCGATCTTTTGGCCTCGGGACGACTGAATACCGTCCGTCTTGAGGAGATCTTCCGTCAGTCCGCGACCAGCCTTATCGTCACCAACGCCCACAAGATCAATCTCGGTACGATGCCTGAGCTTACCGTCAAGAATAACGATTTCTTCTTTCTTGCCCGCCGTGAGGAGGAGATCGCCTCAACCGTCGTCGATCTTCTTGCCAGGCGTCTGCCGCGCGCGTACGGCGAGACCGTCCTTGAGGGGACACAGGTCATCACGCCCTCGCGCAAGGGGGGCAACGGTACCGAGGCCCTCAATATCCTTCTCCAAGGTGCCCTTAACCCCCGGGGGGAGGCAAAGCGCGAGGTTCCCTTCCGCGACCGTGTGTTCCGCGAGGGCGACCGTGTGATGCAAACACGCAACAACTACGGTATCGAATGGCTTGAGAATCCAAGCGGTGCTGAGGGTGTCTTTAACGGCGATATCGGCACCGTTGAGTCGATCAGCGTGAACGGCGATTATCTTTCGGTGCGTTACGACGGCGCCCGTCTTGCCCGCTATGACAGGACGATGTACGAGGAGCTTGAGCACGCCTATGCCATTACCGTGCACAAGAGCCAGGGGAGCGAATACGGTACCGTGATCCTTCCGATCTATTCCTGTCCTCCGATGCTCCGTACCCGCAATCTTTTGTATACCGCCGTCACACGCGCACGCTTGCGCGTCATCATAGTAGGGCGCATCGACATTCTGCGCGCCATGGTAGAGAATGACCGCCATTTTCTTCGGTATACCGGCCTAAAAGAGCGCCTTCTCGGCAATCTGCGCGTGAGGACCGCCGACCGGTGCGAGAAATAAAAACACACTCCAAGCATTTTTTTCTTGCAAAAGCGGTCGGCATCGTGTATAATAAATATACTTGTAACTTTTTTCGAGGAGCTATCATGCACGAAGGAATAGGAATCGATCTCGGATACGCCAAGATCGCCGTCAGCTGCGGTGGCGATGCGCGTGTCATGACAGAGAATTCTCTCGTGGCCTTTCGCCGCGAGGACGGTTCCTTCCTTGGAATCGGAGAGAGTGCCGACCGATACGTGGCCGATGCCGGCGGGGAGGTCGTACTCCGCCGCATGTTCAAGGAGGGGATCGTAGCCCCGGAATTTACCCGTGCCACCATCGCACAGGTCCTCTCGCGCTTTGGCACAAAGGGTGGCGTCCGCCGCGTTTTTCTCAGTATCCCCTGTAGCTTTGGGGACGTTGAGGAGGGCGCCCTCGCCGAGATGGCTGTGCAGGCAGGTGCCGACGAGGTCCATCTCGTCTATTCGCCGCTTGCCGCCTTGGCAGGGAACGATATTGAGCTTGCTCGGAGCGCAATGGTCGTGGATATCGGTGCCGTCCGCACGAACGTTCTGACCGTCTGTCACGGGCGCATCTTCTACAAAAAGACCTTCCAGATAGGCGGAGAGGCCTTTGACCGCGCTATTGCCGAATATCTACTCAAAAAGCATAAGGTGAAGATCTCGCTTGAGACTGCCGAGGAGATCAAGATCAAGATCGGTACGGTCTGGGTTGCCACCGAGAAGAAGTGTATCGACGTGCGCGGCAGGGAT
>JAZQVJ010000196.1:0-4281 GCA_045631785.1 Eubacteriales bacterium | reverse complement strand
ATCCGCGGGATCGACCTTGTCGCCAAGCTCGCCCAGCGTCTTCTCGCTCTGGAAAATGATGGACTCGGCGCGGTTCTTGGTGTCGACCGCATCCTTCGCCTTCTTATCCTCCTCCGCGAACTTCTCCGCTTCCTTGACCGCACGGTCGATGTCCTCCTGGCTCATGTTGGTCGAGGAGGTGATGGTGATATGCTGCTCCTTACCCGTGCCCTTGTCGGTCGCGGTGACGTTGACGATGCCGTTGGCATCGATGTCAAACGTGACCTCGATCTGCGGCACGCCGCGGGGGGCGGCGGGGATGCCGTCAAGCGAGAAGCGACCGAGCGTCGTGTTGCCGGCAGCCATGTCGCGCTCGCCCTGCAGCACGTGGATCTCGACCGAGGTCTGACCGTCGGCCGCCGTCGAATACACCTGGCTCTTCTTCACGGGAATGGTAGTGTTTCTGTCAATGATGCGGTTGAAGACGCCGCCGAGCGTCTCGATGCCGAGCGAGAGGGGCGTGACGTCGAGAAGGAGCAGGTCCTTCACGTCGCCGCCGAGAACACCGCCCTGGATGGCGGCGCCGAGGGCCACGCACTCGTCGGGGTTAATGCCCTTAAAGGGCTCCTTGCCCGTGAAGCGCTTGACCGCCTCCTGCACGGCGGGGATACGCGTCGAGCCGCCGACGAGAAGCACCTTGTCGATCTCGGAGGCCGAGAGGCCGGCATCCTGCAGGGCCTTCTTCGTGGGGATCATCGTGCGCTCCACGAGGTCGGCCGTGATCTTGTCGAACTCGGCACGCGAGAGCGTCGCCTCAAAGTGGAGGGGGCCGGCCGAGGTCGCGGTGATGAAGGGCAGGCTGATGCTGGCGCTCGTCATGCCCGACAGCTCGATCTTGGCCTTCTCGGCCGCATCCTTCAGGCGCTGCATGACCATCTTATCCTTGCGGAGATCAACGCCGTTCTCCTTCTGGAACTTGTCGGCCATCCACTCGATCACGCGATCGTCAAAGTCGTCACCGCCAAGGCGGGTGTCGCCGTTCGTGGCAAGCACCTCAAAAACGCCGTCGTCGATCTCAAGGAGCGATACGTCAAAGGTACCGCCGCCAAGGTCGAAGACCATGATCTTCTGATTGGCTTCCTTATCCATACCGTAAGCAAGGGCGGCCGCCGTCGGCTCGTTGATGATGCGCTTGACCTCAAGCCCCGCGATCTTGCCGGCGTCCTTGGTGGCCTGGCGCTGGGCATCCGAGAAGTAGGCAGGCACCGTGATGACCGCCTCGGTGACAGTAGTCCCGAGGAAGGCCTCGGCATCGGCCTTCAGCTTCTGCAGCACCATCGCCGAGATCTCCTGGGGCGTGTACCGCTTGCCGTCGATCTCGACCTTGTAGTCGGTGCCCATCTCGCGCTTGATGCTCATGATGGTGCGGTCGGGGTTCGTGATGGCCTGGCGCTTTGCCACCTGACCGACCATGCGCTCGCCGGTCTTCGAGGAGCCGACGACCGAGGGTGTGGTGCGCGCTCCCTCGGGATTGGGGATAACCGAGGGCTCACCGCCCTCAAAAACAGCAACGCACGAGTTGGTCGTGCCAAGGTCAATACCAATGATCTTTCCCATAATTCATTTCCTCCGAATATTGTAAAGTTTTGTTTTCTATATTTCAGTTTGCTACCGTAACCATTGCATAGCGCAGGATGCGGTCGCCCTTTTTATAGCCCTTTTGATGCACCTCGGTAATGACGCTCTCGCCGAGGGTGTCGTCCTCCACGTGGAGAACGGCGTTGTGGAGCGCAGGGTCAAAGCTCTCCCCCGCAAGGCCGAATTCCTCCACCCCGAGAGCAGCAAAGGCCTCGGCGGCGGCACGCGCCGTCAGGGCAAGGCCCTCGGCCACGCGCTCGGCATCGCGGTAGAGCGCGGCGCGCTCAAGGTTATCGAGGATGGGGAGCAGCTTCTCAAGCGCCCCCTCAAGGCCGTCGGTATACGCGGCCGTCCTCTCGGCGGCCGAGCGACGGCGGAAGTTGTCGTATTCGGCGGCGAGGCGGAGATATTTGTCGTTGAGGGCGGCAAGCTCGGCTTCGGCCGCCTTCCGCCCCTCCTCGGCTTCGGCGAGGGCCGCCTTTGCCAGCTTTTTCTCCTGCTTCGGCTCGCCGGTGGCTGCGGTCTTTTGCTCGGGCGAGAGGGTGGTTTCCTTTTCCATGTGCTTATCCTTTCAGTAGGTGTTGGCTGTCGTCATCGCTCAGCATCTCGTCAATGCGTGAGGCGATCCCATCAATGGTCGCAATGACCTTGGAGTAATCCATGCGCCGTGGCCCGATGACGCCAATGGCGCCGACCACGCGCCCGCCGCGGCGGATATTGCGGAAAACGAGCGTCGAATGCTCCATGACCTTGACGGTGTTCTCGCTGCCGATAAAGACGTTGACTCCCTCGCCCGCCGTGTCGTCAAGGGGCACGAGGTTGCGGAGCTCCTCCTTGTCCTCGAGGACGTCAAGGAGCGAACGGAGCTTGTCGAGGTCGGCATATTCGGGGTAGCGGAGAAGGTGGTTGACACCCTCGATCGCCGTATGCGGCCGATCGGCCTCGGTCATGGCCTCATACACCGTCCGCACGATCGGGGCCACGAGGACCGAGTACCGCCCCATGCCGCGCTCGATCTTGCCGATGAGCGAGAGGGTGAAGCCCTCGGCGGGGACCAGCGTGAGATGCTCGTTAAAGAGCGCGATGAGGTGGGCAAGGTCGGCAGCGGGGAGAGGGAGCGTTGGGCGGATGGCCCGCGTGATGGCGGTGCTCCCTCCCGTCGGCATCATTACAAGGACGAATTGGCCATCGTCCACCCGCACACAGTCAAAGCGGCGGATCGTCACTGCCGAGGCGCGGTTCTTGACCGCGATTCCCGTGTAGTTTGTGGCGTTGGCGGCAATGCGCGACGCCTCCGAGAGCAGCTGATCCATCTCGGCCAGCTTGGTCTTCAAGGAGGAGTTGATCGCCTCGATCTCGCCCGCCGTCATGCGATACTGCTGCAGGAGCGAATTGACGTAAAAGCGGTAGCCGAGCTGGCTGGGGATGCGCCCCGCCGAGGTGTGGGGCTGCTCAAGGAACCCCAACTCCTCAAGCTCGGCCATTTCGTTGCGGATGGTAGCAGAGGAGCAGGACAACTGCTGATTTTCGGCGAGGTATTTCGAGCCGACCGGCTCGCCGTAGGTGATGTGCGCGTCAATGATCGCTTTTAATATAAGCTTTTTCCGTTCACTGAGCCGATATTCCTCGGGCAAACGCTCTTCCATGCCACCCTCCGTTTTGATCTTAGGTTTTAGCACTCAAGGCCATCGAGTGCTAACCGCTTATAAGATACCACAAGGGGGAATGGTTGTCAAGGACTTTTCGGGGAGAAATTGTGAACTTTTCGTAAACTTGCCACACCGGCCCGTCGCCGCACGCAAAAAGCGCACAGGGCCCTCTAAAAGTTCTTGACACAAACGCAAAAATAAAGTATAATTAAGGAAGCATATGAATTTTAGTCAGGCAGGCTCCGAGAGTGCTTTGCCTGGCCGGCCGTCGGGATGATCCGCCCCAAGCGCAGAGAGGGCGGCGTTCTCCGGCAGAGATTTATATACGAAAAATTTCAAAATCAAAAGAAGTAAAGGAGGTGTTCTTAGTGGACATTATCTGGGTGATCCTGATCGCCGTCGGTGCGCTGCTTGTCGGCCTGCTTGTCGGCATCGTCCTGCGGGCCAAGCTGTCGGAGAAAAAGATCGGCTCGGCACAGCTGCAGGCGAAGGAGATCATTGAAGATGCCATGCACACTGCAGAATCTCGCAAGCGCGAGATCCTGATCGAGGCGAAGGATAAGGCCATCGCCATTAAAGAAGAAACCGAAAGGGACCTGAAGGAGCGCCGCAAGGAGGTTGCCCGCCAGGAGAACCGCATTGCTCAAAAGGAAGAAAACCTCGACCGAAAGATCGAGAACCTTGAGAAAAAGGAAGGTAGACTTCAGGAAAAGGAGAAGGAGGCAGAGGCGCTGAAGGGCGAGATCGCCACAGTGCTTGTAGCCCAGCGCGATGCGCTTGAGCGCATCTCGGGCATCACGGCCGAGGAGGCCAAGGCCGAGCTTCTTGTCCGTGTTGAGAGTGAGATCGCGCACGAAACGGCGCAGAAGATCTCTGAGTACGAGGCACGCTTCAAGGAGGAGGCGGGCGAGCGCGCCCGTGATCTGCTTTCCCTGGCGATCCAGCGCTGCGCGGCCGACCACGTGGCCGAGATCGCGATCTCGGTCGTTCCTCTGCCGAACGAGGAGATGAAGGG
>JAZQVJ010000195.1:0-3323 GCA_045631785.1 Eubacteriales bacterium | reverse complement strand
CGACAGCTTTGAGTGCTCGTCCCTCATCCCAAGCGTTAAGGGCGAGGTCATCACCTATATCCTTTTCAACGATCTTTTGCTTCTGAACACGCATATTTCGAAAAGGCAAGCAATACGAAGAAATTGGAGGAAGTATCTTTCCCTGAAATACGGTAAGGGGGTGCTTCGGAACCTGTATTATATGCCGATAGGCAAATTCGGCGGCTTTGTCAACCCTCATTTGCCAAATTCGTTTTTAAAAAGCACCTTTCGTGACGTGTGGGAGAAGGAGGGCGAATGCCTGTCGCAGCTCTGCCGCAACAAATTCCGCACGAAGGAAGACGTCAACCAGTACCTTATGAGATATTGGCAGCTGGCGACCGGCCGCTTTGCGCCCCGTTCGCCGAGGGTTGGTCGGTGCTTTGTTCTCGGCCGGGAAAATAAGGCCATAGAGAAAGCCTTGAGGGATCGCCGGTGCCGGCTTTTGTGCATCAATGACGATCCGGGGGCTGCGAGCATCGACGGCGAGATGCAATGGCTGAAGCATCTCCTTGAGGAGCTCTGCCCCGAGAAATGCAGCTTTGAAAAACCGTAAGAACGGAGCGCATTTTCCTTTATATCGGGGAGCTTTACAGTTGAAACAGTGCAAAGGATGGATTAAGTATGAAGAAGTTGTCTGTCATCGTGCCGTGTTATAACGCGGAACAATGGATCGCGGAAACCATGGAGAGCTTGCTTTCGCAAACCTATGGCAATATAGAGATCCTTGCAGTTGACGACGGCTCTTTGGATGCTACGGTCGAGATCGTTCGCAGCTTTGCACAAAGGGATGCACGCCTTCGGCTAATACAGCAGGAAAACGCCGGCGTCAGTGCGGCAAGGAACAACGGTATTGACAATGCGAGCGGAGAATACATTGCCTTTTGCGACGCCGACGATTGGCTGGAGCCCGAGGCGTATGAGGAAATGATTGCCCTGCTTGAGGGCGAGGGCTCGGATATCGTTTTTTGTGAGTTTGAACGCTTCTGGCCAAGCGGCAAAACACAGAAAACGGTAGAGGAGAGCTTTCCAAAATTAAAGGAGAATCCCAAGGACATCTTCCTTTTCTGGTCCTCAACACCGGCGCGGGTGGAGGGCGATACCCTTTATACCAAGGATATTCACGGCGCCTCGTGGCGCAGCGTGTTCAAAAAAGACATTCTGCTCCAAAACGGTATCCGCTTTTGTCCGGAGCTTAGATTTGCCGAGGACCAGATCTTTGTTTTAAATTATCTTGCCTATTGCGATGCGATCAGCTATATCCCGAGGCACTTCGTGCATTACAGGGGGCATACCAAGCGGTGGGTATACCGCAATATGTACCAAAACCATATGACACTGCTCCGGGAGCAGCTTGCGATCCTCGAAAAGAACGAATACTATTCGAAGAAACGAAAAAAGCAGATCGCCGGCTATTTGCAATGCTCGGCCTACTTTGCCATCCTTTTGCCTGAGCTTATGTTCCGCCCCGATGCAGACAAGGTCATCCGGGAGTATTCGAGGGATGCATCCTTCCGCCGACTGCTGACGACATACAATTTTATCCAAAAATATAAGGCAAGGCCGCAGATCGCGAGGATCGGCATGTTCGTTTTGTTGAAGCTCCGGATGTTCGGCCTTGTGAAGCGGTTATTCAAAAATAAAAGGTACTGATGGGGCGTCTTATGCAATGTATTCTGAATGCGGATGATTTCGGGCGTACCGAAACCGTCAATGAAGCCATCGTTTACGGGTTTCAAAGGGGATATATCTCTCGTACCACCGTAATGGTAAACATGCCCTGTTACGACGAGGCCAAGGCACTGGCGAGGGCACACGGCTTTTACGATAAGATCGGTCTGCATATCAATTTCATCAGCGGCATGCCCTTGACCGAGGGCATCAAGGCCTGTCCGAATTTCACCGCTGATACCGGCCGGTTCAACGGGATGTTCTTCGGCAAAAAGCGGCTGTGGTTCTTCCTGTCGAGGAAGGAACGGCGGGCCCTCGGCGAGGAGATCCGGGCACAGATCGAGCGGTATCTTGCCGACGGCTTTACGCTCCTGCATGCCGATTCGCACGGGCATACGCACACCTTCCCCGCTGTCAATCGGCTCGTGCTTAAGCTCCTGAAGGACTACGGCTTCAAGAGTGTAAGGATCTCAAAAAATCTTGGCCTTACCTTTGGGAAAAAGCTGTATAAGGCCATCGTCAACCGCGAGAACCGGCGCTTCAATCGCCGTGGCAGTACGCCGGTGCGCCATTTCGGATCGTGTCATGATGTTCTTGCGTACGGCGAAAGCGTCGTGGGCACCTGTGAAGTGATGCTGCATCCCAACCGATATAACGGCGTGCTGCTTGCCGAGGACGGGGTTTCGTTTGAAACCATTTGTGATTTTATCCGGGTAAGGGGAGGAACGGTATGCCAAAGCGTTTGAGGGGTAACCATGAGGAGTGGTAATGAGATCAAGGCCGGTAGCGTCATTACCTACCTGCAGCTGTTCCTGAACATCCTCATTTCCGTCCTGTATACACCCATTATGCTGCGTATCCTCGGCACGAGTGAGCATGGGCTTTACAGCGCGATATCCTCGGTCATTTCATGGCTGTCGATCTTGAGCCTGGGGCTCGGAAGCAGCTATATCCGATATTATTCCAAATATAAGGTCAAGGGAGAGCAGGAGGGGATCGACGCCTTAAACGGCCTCTTTTTGTCGCTGTTCAGCATTATCGGATGCGTGGCTCTTCTTTGCGGCTTTGTGATATCCAACCACCTTGACCTCGTCTTTTCGACGGGGCTCACGGCCGAGGAATACTCAACGGCAAGGACTCTCTCGCTGATCGTCACCCTGGATCTTGCGATCAGCTTCCCCGCGAGCGTTTTTAGCTCGGTCCTGCGCTCGCAAGAGAAATTCGTTTACGTTAAGCTCATCAATATGTTTCAGAGCGTGTGCTCGCCTCTCATCACTCTGCCGATCTTATATATGGGCTACGGCTCGATCGGCATGGTGGCGGTGACGACCGCAGTCGACCTTTTTGTGTACATCCTGAATTTCCTCTACTGCTTAAAGCTTGGGACGAAATTCCGACTGAGGAGGTATGAGAGGGGCTTATTCAAAAGCATCGCGTCCTTTTCGGTCTTTATTGCCATCAATTTGATCATCGGTCAGATCAATAGCAGCATGGATAAGATCCTCCTTGGCCGCTTTGTGGGGACGGGGAGCGTATCGGTCTATGCTATCGGCTTTTCGCTGTATACCTACTATATGAGCTTTTCAACGGCGATCACAAGCTTGTTTGCGCCAAGGATCCACCGGATTTTCAAT
>JAZQVJ010000194.1:0-8129 GCA_045631785.1 Eubacteriales bacterium | reverse complement strand
GGGAGGCGTGAGTAGCCCTCTCAGTTAGCCCTCTCCGTCACGCTCCGCGTGCCACCTCCCCCGGAGCGGGAGGCTATAAGAGCAACAACACCTTCGCAAGCTGGAGGGGGAGGCGTGAGTAGCCCTCTCAGTTAGCCCTCTCCGTCGCGCTCCGCGTGCCACCTCCCCCGGAGGGGGAGGCTATAAGAGCAACAACACCTTCGCAAGGCGGAGGGGGAGGCGTGGTTAGATAGAAATCCGCAAACAGATTTTGATTGCGCCTACATTCACTCAAGAACTTTTGGCCTCCACCTTCGGGGGAGGTGGCATTTTTGCGAGAAAATGACGGAGAGGGCTTATGGAGACAACACCATTACAAAGAAATCACAAGCTACTCCATATTGCCAAAGTGTTGCGCCACAATATGACACCCCACGAAAAGCATTTGTGGTACGATTTTTTGAAGCATTATCCCGTTAAAATATATAAGCAACGCATTATTGATAATTTTGTTGTTGATTTTTACTGTGCAAAGGCGCGGCTCGTTATTGAGCTTGACGGCTCACAGCATTATACCGAGGAAGGATGCCTACACGACGAGCTGAGAAGTGCCATATTAGAGCAGTATGGCATTAAGGTATTGCGCTTTTCCAATTACGATATTGACACGAATTTTGAGGGCGTGTGCAAGTGCATTGACAGAGCTATTATGGGCGAAGGAAACGGGTTTTTAGAGTAGTCCTTTCGGCTCTCTTAGCCTTCTCAATGAGGCCCTCTCCGTCGCGGCAAGCCGCGCCACCTCCCCGCGACGCTACGCTTTGCGCAACTCAACTAACCAAAAATCCGCCCTGTCGGTTGATTTTTGGAGTTTCGTTTGCCCGGAGGGGGGCGGATAGCGGCTTCGTGAGGGCGGGGTGACAGAACACCTTACAGAAAGGAGAACGGAATGAAGAAATCGAAGCGGCGGTTACGGCGCGGGAGTGCGATGCCGATGGCGATCGCGGTGCTGCTCATGCTGACGGCGTTCAGTATTCTGATCCTTTCAACGACGATGCTCGAGGTGCGGCAGGCCGGACGGCGCGACCGTCTGCTCCGCGAGAGGTTAACGGTGGATGCCATTGGCGATAGCTACGTGGCGGCAGTGGCTAAGGGGGAGGTGTGGACGCCCCCTGAGGGGTACACGCACACAACAACGAACGAGAATGACACGTGGGGGCTTGAGTTATCCGATGCGGGTGGCAAGTGCCTGACGATAACGCTGTTGAAAAGCGACGGCGGATACACGATTACCGAATGGACGTATCATTAAGGAGGGGCTTATGGCCAAGATCAAGGCGGGGACACCTGCTGTACTGATTGACACCGAGGCGGGGGAGATCTGCTTCTTCCGTGCGGGTGCCGAGGGAGGCGTGACGGTGGAAAGCGAGACGCTTTCGGCGGTGCCGTTTTCCGAGGAATTTTTCGAGCGGCTTTCGCATATTCTCGGCTTCCGCCGTGATGCGGCTATTGCCGCCGAGGGAAAGCGCGGAGGGAGCGAGGAGGTCGTTCTCCTTCTGCCGGACAACCTGTTCACGACCGACAGCGTGTCGATCCCTCTCGTTAAGCGCGGGCTCATCAACTCCTCGCTCCTTTTGGCGATCAACGAGCTTTACAAAAACAGCGAGGAGCTGAAGTTCTCCTCATACCCCATTTCACAGACCAAGCAGAACATGACCTTTGGGCTTCTCGCCATTCGCCGCGATCTGCTTTCGCGCACGGTCGAGGCCTTCCGTGAGCATGGCTTTGCCGTGACGGCGGTGCTGCCGCAGTCGCATGCGGCAGTGGACGGGGTGCAGGCGCTCGGCGCGCCGCTGCGCGGCGGCACGTTCGTTCTTGCAGACATGGGCGAGGGGAGGACGCTCTTTTCGCTCGTTCTCCGCGGGCGGTGCATTGCGACCTATTCCCTGCCCGTGGGCAGCTCGTCGCTTTCCTCGGATGCCGTGAACGGCGAGGAGTGCCTTTTCGATCACACGGCAGCGGCAGCGCTCGTTGCGCGCGCAAAGGCGGCGGCGAGGTCGCGCCGCCACCCCGACGACACTCCCATCCATGAGGAGGAGGGCGGCGGGGACAGCCCCATGCACGAGGAGGAGCGTGCGACCGAGGCGGCGCCCGCCTTTGCCGTGCGCCGCAGTGTGCGGCGCTTGCCCGCCTTTATGCTACGGCCGATCCCCGAAGCAAGGGAGGGCGTTTTGTACGAAAACTTCCGCCATTTTGTGAAGTGGGCGCTTGAGCTTGTGCGCGCCAATGCACGCAATCTGCACGGCGAGAAGATCAGTACCGTATACGTGCATATGCCCAAGGAGTACAGTTTTCTTTACGACATGGCGAATTCCGAGGGGGAGGGCGGCATTGTTTTTGCGCCGATCCCGGCGGAGGACGTACCGGCGCGGCTGGATGCCTACGGCGCGGTTTTTGGACGCGGCTTTACGAAGCCCAACAACTTTTGAGCCATGGAGCTTTACTATCGCATCTGTGCCTACGTGCTTTTTGGGCTTTGTGGGCTATCGGTCGGGAGCTTTCTGAACGTTGTGATCTATCGCGTGCCGCGCGGGATGAGTCTTTCGCGCCCCGGCTCGCATTGCCCGACGTGCGGCTATACGCTCCGGTGGTACGACAACATCCCGATCCTCTCCTACCTTATGCTGGGGGGAAAATGCCGCGCGTGCCGCGCGCACATCTCCTTCCGCTACACGCTGGTGGAGGTGGCGACGATGGGGTTGTCACTGCTTTCGGCCCTGCTTTTTTGGCGAGTGGCGCCCCTCTATGCGGTAACGGCGGCGCTGGCCGTGCCGGTGCTGATCTGCATCTTTTTTATTGATCTTGAGCATATGCTCATTTTTGACCGCTTTCAGATCGCGCTTACTCTCCTTGGGGTTTTGGCTATGCTCCTCGATCCTACGACGGTTTTTTGGGAGCATCTCATCGGGGCGGCGGTCGGCGGTGGGCTGTTTCTCGCCGTATACTACGGGGCGATCCTGTTCCTCGGGCGCGAGGGGCTTGGGTTTGGCGACGTCAAGCTGATGGCGGCGGCGGGGCTCCTCCTTGGGTGGCAGAGGCTGCTTTTTGCGGTGCTTGTCGGCTCGGTGGTGGCTTCCCTTGTGTTGGTTTCCTTGCGGCTTGTGCGCCGCGACGAGGAAGGGCGGGAGTATCCGTTTGCGCCGTTCCTTGTGGTGGGCATCCTTGCGGCGCTCTTCTTCGGTGCGCCGATCATTGAGTGGTATATCGGGCTTTTTTCGGTGTAGCTAAGCGAGAATGAGGGACTCCTTCATTCTCCCATAGCTACGGCACGCTCCCCCGGGGGGAGGCTGATAAAAAACAAAGGAGGAACCTTTGGGTGCAAAAATATAAATACACGGCGCTGAATTTGCAGAACGAGAAGATCCGCGGCGTCTTCCTCGCCGATGACGACCGCGATCTTGCCACGCAGCTGGCGCGGCAGGGGCTTTACCTCGTTTCGGCCAAGCCCTACAACGGCGCGGTTCCCTCGGCCTTCTTCACGATGAGCGTCGGGAAGACATCGCTTTCCGAGCTGACGACCTTTTGCCGGCAGTTTGCCATCATGCTCCGCACCAAGATCCCGATCCTCGACTGCCTGGATATCCTCAGAAATCAGCAATACACGGCGTACTTCAAGAAGATCCTGCAGGTGATCTACGAGGACGTTAAAAGCGGTATTCTGCTCTCGGCGGCGCTCGAAAAGCACCCGAAGAGCTTCCCCGATTTCTTCCGCAGCATGGTATACGTCGGTGAGATGAGTGGCAAGCTCGATCTCGTCTTCCTCTCGCTCGCCGACTACTACGAGAAGGACACGGCCTTGAAGCGCAAGGTCAAGGGGGCGCTGGCGTATCCTTTGATGCTTTTCGTGATGACGCTCGGCATTGCTGCCCTCATGCTCTTTATGGTGGTGCCGACCTTCCGCGAGAGCATGCAGAAGATGGACGTCGAGCCCGAGGGCATTACCAAGGCGGTGTACAATATTTCGGATTTTGTGCTTAGCTTTTGGCCTTACTTTGTGCTTGGGAGCTTCGCGCTCGCGGGGATCCTGTTCCTCGTTTGGCGGAGTGAGCGCGGGAAGTACCTCTTTGACCTTTTGAAGGTGAAGCTGCCACTCGTTTCACGCGTGCAGAACAACCTGACGGCGGCGCGCTTTTCACGGGCCTTTGGGCTTCTCCTGGCCAGCGGCATGGACCTCAACGAGGCCATGGACACGGTTGAGATCGTGATCGGCAACCGCTACACCAAGGAAAGGTTCCGCCGTGCGGCCGAGGGGATCCGCCACGGGATGTCACTCTCGCACGCGTTCGAGAGCAACGAGCTTTTCCCGCCGATGATGCTCCAGATGATCGCTATCGGCGAAAGGACCGCGACGCTTGACGACGTCCTCGCGAAGTCGTGTGAGTTCTTTGATACGCAGGTCGAGGTGGCGCTCTCCTCGCTGACCTCCAAGATCCTGCCTACGATGCTCCTTCTGATGGGGGGGATCGTCGGTACGCTTTTCATTGCCGTATATTCGCCGATGCTGTCGATCATGAACGGAATTGCCTGAGGATAAAAGAATGATGAACATTGATTACGAGCTGCTTCAATTTTATATTTACAAAAAGCTCATTAAGCGGCGCGAGGCACCCGCGATCCTTGAGGAGTGCCGCCGCCTCGGTGTGCCGATCCACGACTATCTGCTTGCCAAGGAATACGTGACCGAGGCCACGGCGCTCGCCGCCCTCTCGGAATATTACTGTATTCCCGCGCTCCAGATCGACATGCTTGACATTGATCGGGCGCTGCTTGACCGCTTCAGCTACAGCCTGCTCAAGAAGCATAAGATCATCCCCGTCACGCGTGACAAGAACGGCGTTCTCATCGTGGCGACGGGGCGGCCGCTGGATGCCCATGCGCCCTCGGTGCTTTCGACACAGCTTGCGGGCCCCTTTGATTTTGTTCTCGTGCCGCCCTCCGAGATCGACCGCTATATCGACTCGATCGCGGCGGACGCCTCGACCTCCGCGGCCCTGCGCGACCTGAGCGCCGAGGGCACCGAGCGACGGATCTCGGCGGTGAGGGAGGATGACGCGCCCGTGCTTATCTCCAAGGAGGACGACGTTATCAACAACCCCGCCGTCCGCCTTGTTGACTCGATCATCAAGGAGGCGGTCCCCTACCGCGCAAGTGACATCCACATTGAGCCCTTTGAGAAGACCGTGAAGGTGCGTTACCGCATTGACGGCGACCTTACCGACCGCGCCGAATTCCCGATCGAGGCCTACTCGGCCATCTGCGCGCGACTCAAGATCATGTCGGGGCTCGATATTGCCGAGCGCCGCGTGCCGCAGGACGGGCGCATCAATCTTATGATCGGGGGGGCGGAGTACGACTTCCGCGTTTCTACCCTGCCGACGGTGTTCGGCGAGAAGTTCGTGATCCGTATCCTTGATAAGTCGTCCTTCAATTTCACACGGGAGGACCTCGGCTTCACTGACGAGGAGAACCGCCTTGTCGACAAGATGCTCGCGCGGCCGCACGGCATCATTCTCCTGACGGGCCCGACGGGGTGCGGTAAATCGACGACGCTCTACTCCTTCCTGAAGGAGGTCAACGATCCCTCGGTCAACATCGTGACGGTCGAGGACCCTGTGGAGTACACAATGGCGGGTGTCAATCAGACGCAGGTCAACCCGAAGGCAAATCTCACCTTCGCGGCGGCGCTGCGTTCCATCCTGCGCCAGGACCCCGACATCATCATGATCGGCGAGATCCGCGACGAGGAAACGGCCGAGATCGCCGTTCGCGCGGCCATCACGGGGCATATCGTTTTCAGCACCCTGCACACGAACGACGCGCCGGGGGCCATCGTGCGCCTTGAGGACATGGGCGTTGAGGACTATCTCGTGTCGGATGCGCTTGTCGGTGTCATTGCCCAGCGCCTTGTCAAGCGCCTTTGCCCCGCCTGCCGAAAGAAGGGGCGCACAACGGCGGCCGAGATGCAGATGCTCGGTATTGACGAGCCGATCTCGATCGCGCGGCCGCAGGGCTGCCAATTCTGCAACGGAACAGGCTACAAGGGGCGCATTGCGGTGCATGAGCTGATGTATATGAACGAGGCGATGAAGAGCGCCGTCCTCTCCGAGCGCAACCTCGAGGTTCTGAGAAAAACCGCCATTGAGAACGGAATGACTCCCCTCTTTGACTCCTGCCGCGCGCTGGTCATGAAGGGCGTGACGAGTATTCAGGAGCTGCTTTCCCTGAGTGTGGAATAGGAACGAAAAAACAGAGAGCCGAAGGGCACGTACTCTGAAGGCCGGTTTTGAAAAGCCAATGGAATACGACGCCAACCGACAAAAAAGGACGGGAAATGTAACAATTTCCCGTCCTTTTTATACGATTATCGGATATGAACATTATTCTCAGCAGTATTGTCTTCGTTTCTTGGATCAAATTCGGGAAAGCAACGCAAAAAATAGTCGCACTCGTCGCAACAACATTCAAAGCCCTGCTCCCCGTTGCCAAGACAAGCGACAGGTTGTCCGGGCGTGAGCTCTACGCCGGTTATATCGATAACCTTTTTCGGAAATATACTTCTCATACATATCCTCCTATCAGCATACAAAAAGTGCGCCAACCGAAGTCAGCGCACCGAAAAACGCGAACTCCAAGCTGTCGCCAAACGAACTTATACGCAGATAGGCATTTTCACACCATCAAACGGGAGTCGCATTTTTACCAAATGGCTATCGTTTAATGATGTGCGAAAAAGGATATAGTTATCCCCGAAAGAAAAAATATACCTATCAGCGCGATTATTAAGTTCGTTTGGCACAACTATTATAGCATGATTTTTGCGGTTTGTAAACACATTTAATAAAATTTTGCAGCGTGCTTTCCTGGAAGAAGAACGTCAATTTTCTTGACATTTTTCTTGACAGGCACTGCTTTTGCGGACACAAACGCAAGAATACGACATACCTCTTTCGAGATATACCGTATTCCTGCAAAACCGTTCTTTAGAGTGACACTCTGATAGCTCTCTGTTCTTTTATTTCTTCAGCTCGTCGACCGAATAGGCGCGGGTGAAGGCGGCGCGGCCGTTATGGTCACGCACGACGAGGAAGAACACCCTCTCGAAGGGGCTGACGGTAAAGGTGGCCTCGGTCAGGGCGCCGCCCTCGGGGGCGTTGCGGAAGTCCTTGCGGCGATTGTCGGTCTGGTAGACGATCGAGCGCGCGGGCGAGGTCCTCACATAGACCGTGCCGTCCTCGTAGGTGAGCTCCTCGATGAGGGGGGCCTCGGAGGCGTAGCAATCGCCCTTCGTAAGAGCCGCGAAGACGTCGGGATAGGTGAGCGAGGGGGCCTTGATCATCGTGAAGCCGGCAAAGGTGTCGGTGTCCTCGTGGTTATCGTCCCCGGCGATGACGCAGGGCGTTTTCCCCCCGCGGAGCATATCGGCGTAGGCCGAAAGCTCGGGGGTGTAGTTATCGACGGCGCAGCCGCTGCCGTTGATGATCTCAAGGGCGTGGTAGCCCTCGTAGGCCATATACTGCGGATAGGATTCGAGCGACCACGAGGGGTGGTTGTAGGTCACGAAGTAGCCGGCGCTCCGCGCGGCGGCGATGACGCGGTTGACGAACTCTTTCGTGTACTCTCTCTCGACGTCGACGGTTTCCTCATCGTAGTTGACTGCGGGGATATAGTCGTGATTGAAGGCGTATTGGTACTTCTCGCGGTGCCAGAACAGCTGCTTGGTATCGCTCATTGTGGGGGCGATGAGGCAGAGGTGGCAGTTCCTCCGCTGGTTGAAGTTGGTTTTTTCGGGATCCTCCTCCGCGATGCTGATCTCGTAGCTCGTCAGCGGAAGGAAGTCGGCATCCGCGAGCTCGGGGTGGGGGATCATAATGTCGTGGTCGGTATAGGCGACGATCGAATAGCCCTTCGCCATATACTCCTTCTTCATTTTCTCGGGTGTCCACATCCCGTCCGACACGGTGGAGTGGGAATGAAGGTTCGCTTTGTAGAAATTCCCTTCCTTGGGAAGCAGATACTGTTTCATGCGTTCTCTCCTTTGGGATCTATACCTCTATTGTAGCACGGCGGTGGCGGTATTGCAAGCGAAAAAAGAA
>JAZQVJ010000193.1:0-1712 GCA_045631785.1 Eubacteriales bacterium | reverse complement strand
ACGAAGGCGATCTTCTGTCCGGGCTCGGCCGTGAGCGTGAGGCCGTGGAGCACCGTTTTTTCGGGAATGTAGCCGAAATGAACGTTGGAAAGCTCCACCCGACCCGAAAGCGAGGTGATGGGGCGAGCCTCGGGGCGGTCGGGCGCCTCGGGCGCCTCGTCAAGCACGGCGAATACGCGCTCAGCACCGGCCAACGCCGAGAAGACCGAGGTCATCTGCATCGAGATCTCGTTGATGGGGCGCGCGAAGTTCTGGGCGTAGTTGATGAAGGAATACAGTCCGCCGTAGGTCAGGGCAATGAGGCTCCCCTCGGCAATGCTACCGCCCGCCGTCAGCGCGCAGAAGATACCGCCAAGGCCGGCCGTCAGCGCGTAGCTGACCTTGGAGAGATTGCCCATTACCGGCCCCATGATGCCCCCAAAGAATTGCGCGTTCATCTGCTTTTCGCGCAGGTCGGCGTTCAGGGTGTCGAATTCCTCGGTGCATTCGTCCCCGTGGTTGAAGACCTTGACGACCTTCTGTCCCGAGACGGTTTCCTCAATGTAGCCGTTCACCGCCCCGAGCGAGGCCTGCTGGCCGCGATAATACCGCCCGCTTTTCTTGGCGATGGCCATCCCGCCGAAGGTGAAGATCGGCACAAAGACCACCGTCACCGCCGTCAGAACGAGGTTGGTCGAAAGCATAAAGACAAGGGTACCGATGAGGGTGGCAAGCCCCGACACCACACTCACGATCGACGAGTCGAGCATCACGCCGATGCTGTCAACGTCATTCGTGAAGCGGCTCATCGTGTTGCCCGTGGGGTGGCTGTCGTGATAGGAGAGGGGCAGAGTCTGCAAATGATCAAACAGCTCGCGCCGCAGGCGGTGCAGGGCGTTCTGCGAGATGTACAGCATCAGCCTCGTCTGCAGGAAGGTGCAGCCCGCCGCCAGGAGATAGACCGTGCCGAGCAGCAAAAGGCCGCCCCCGAGATAGGCCAGGGTGCCGGGCTCCTCGCCCCCCGCAAACACCGTCCTCGCTACCGCCTCGATAATGCCGCTTGCCGCGTTGCCGCTGTCGATGCGGCTGCCGGCTAAGCGGTCGAGGATGGGCGAGAGAAGATAGGTCGCACTCAGCGAAGCGAGCGTTGAGGTCAAAAGACAAAGGAAAACGGGAATGAACAGGAAGCGGTAAGCGCGCACGTAGGAGAAAAGGCGCAGGAGCGTCTTTTTTGTGTTTTTCGGCTTACCTGCCGCCCCCATCGCACGGCCGGGACCGCCACGGCCGCCGGGGCCACCCGGTCCGCCCGGTCCGCCGGGCCCTCGCGCCGCCCCCTTGGCGGCGCTTTGATAGCGCTTTTGCAGCTCACTTAAGGAACGTGCCATCAGCCCACCTCGCGTTTCTCGTTCTGAGATTCGTAGATCTCTCGGTATTCGGTGCAGGTCGAAAGCAGCTCGTCATGCTTGCCGATGCCAACGATCCGTCCCTCCCCCAGCACCACGATGCGGTCAGCATCGCGCACCGAGCCGATGCGCTGGGCGATAATGATCTTGGTCGAGTCCGCCAGCTCCTCGCGGAAGGCGCGGCGGATGCGCGCCTCGGTGGCGGTATCCACGGCGCTCGTCGAGTCGTCGAGGATCAGGATCTTAGGGCGCGCCAGGAGGGCTCTTGCAATGCAGAGCCTCTGCTTCTGTCCGCCCGATACGTTCTGTCCCCCCTGCACGATGGAGGTG
>JAZQVJ010000192.1:0-7444 GCA_045631785.1 Eubacteriales bacterium | reverse complement strand
AAGTACGGCACGGAGGCGCCCGTCTTCCTCTTTGCGGTGGGGGATGGCAACCATTCGCTTGCCACGGCCAAGGCCTGCTACGAGGCCCTGAAGACCGAGATCGGCGCCGAGGCCGCCGCCCGTCACCCGGCGCGCTATGCTCTCGCCGAGGTCGTGAGCCTGCACGACGAGGCGCTTGACTTTGAGCCTATTTACCGCGTGGTGATGGGGGCGGATACCGACGATCTGCTCGATGCGTTCCGCGCGTATACCGCCGCTGAAGGCGATGCGTCGCTCGATGCACAGGAGTTCCTCGCGGTGAGCGAGGCGGGGGACGTGACGCTCACCCTGCCGGCGACGCACGTGCAGCCCGTCGGCACGCTCCAGCGCTTCCTTGATGCGTACATCGCTCTCCACCCCGAGGTCGAGATCGACTACATCCATGACGAGGAGTCGCTCCGCGCGCTCGCTGCGCGCCCCGGCAGTCTTGGGTTCCTGTTCCGCGGGATGGAGAAGGGCGATCTTTTCCCGGCCGTGGCCGCCGAGGGCCCCCTGCCGCGCAAGACCTTCTCGATGGGGCATGCGCGCGACAAGCGCTACTACCTGGAGGCGCGGAGAATTCGGCCGTAAGCGCAGCCTTGGCATAATAAAGATCCCCCCGTGAAAACGGGGGGTATTTCATTTTCGGGCATAGCCCTAATACTACCGGCTGCTCGTCACGCGCGCTTTTTGTTGGCCCCTCAGCCATGCAAAGGATTGCAGCTACCCGTAAACGGGTTCAGGAATTTTAGCCCCCCCGGGCAAACGAAACTTCAAAAATCAACCGATAGGGCGGATTTTTGTTTAGTTGAGTTGCGCGGAGAGCGAAGCGCCGCGGGGGGGAAATAAAGGGGGGAGTCTGCGTATGTAAAAACCGCAACGTCTTTGCATCTTCGCTTTCTTTTCTACCGCGCTCTCCTCCCCTACCCCTCCTCCCGGAGGAGGGCAATATGACCGAAACGCCATCGCACAATCATAGCCTATTCCTAAGGGCAGCTACGGCAGGGGCACAGTCCCTCCACCGCGTTGCGGTCCCTCTCCCCTTGCACAGGGGAGGCCTATTTTCCGAGCACCGGTTACCCTCTCCCCCACCACGCTCCTTGCGCGGTTTTCTTTTTCCAATAAAAAGGGCACCGCGGGTGCCCTTTTTATTTGTGGTATTTCTTCCCGGCGAGGATGGAAAAGGAGCGATAGAGGGCTTCATAGACCATCACCCTTGCCAATTGATGGGGGAAGGTGAGGGCGCTCATGGAGAGGCGAAGATCGGCCCTTGCCTTGACGGTGGGAGAAAGACCGTGCGACGAGCCGATGATAAAGCAAAGCTTGCCCGTGCGGTCCACGGCGGCGCCGATGGCCGCAGCCAACGCCAAGGAGTCCATCGCCTTGCCCTCAACACACAGGGCGACGGTATAGGCCCCCTCGGGAATACGGGCAAGGAGCCTCTCGCCCTCGGCCTCAAGGGCCGCCGCCACGGCGGTCGCATCCTCCTCGTTCGTGATGCGCTCCTCCCGGAGCGTGATCTCCTCAAGACGC
Source organism: Eubacteriales bacterium (assembly GCA_045631785.1). GTDB lineage: Bacteria > Bacillota > Clostridia > Oscillospirales > CAG-272 > UBA1740. The sequence continues at coordinate 5,893 of JAZQVJ010000192.1, read as the reverse complement.
GCGAGGGACGAGAGGCGCTTTTTGTATTCGGCGATCGCCTCGACGAGATAGGTCTCCTTGAGGGTGCCGACCGAAAGTACGCTGATCTGTGCCACAAAATCACCTTTTTGTAAAGTTTTGTTTTCGGGCTTGCGGGAATGTCCTGCAATCCTGAAAACAGTATACATCCTTTTCCCGGAAAATGCAAGGGGGGCGTTGGTTTTTGTCTTTTTCGGTAGCCCCTTGATTTTTTGCGGTGATTGCCGTATAATGGAAGCATAAGACGAATAGCGAAAGGAGTTCCCCTCATGAAAACTATTAAAGTTGAAGCCTTAACGAAGGAGGCCTTTGCCCCCTTTGGACAGTATTACACGATGGACACGCCCGACGGCTATCCCCTCTCGGGTGAGATCCATCGCTTCTTCCCCGACCGTGTGGTGGCCTACCAGGGCGCGAGCGTTGGCTTTTCCCCGATCCTCGTCAAGCGCCCCGAGGTGATGAAGATCACGGCCGTGGAGTACCACACCACGACATGCGAGATGATCCTGCCCCTCAATGATGACATGATCCTGCACGTGGCGCCCCCCTCGGCCGGCAAGCCCCTGCCCGAGTACACGCGCGCCTTCCTCGTGCCGCGCAACACGCTCATCAAGATGAACGCCTGCGTATGGCATCTTGCTCCCCTGCCGGCGAACGTCCCCGAGCTGTGCGCGATGATCATCCTGCCCGAATGCACCTACATGAACGATTGCACGGTGGTCGATCTCAAGGAAGACGAGCAGTTTATTCTTGAAAAGTGATCGGGGCTGCCGATCGGGCATAGCGGCAAAGGACGGAGAACTACGGTTCTCCGTCTTTTCTATTGCAAAAAAATGTGTAATATTGTATAATGCAATATAGTATACAGTGATACTGCAAGGGGAACGAAGTGAAAGGAGCAGGTGCCGTCATGGATGCTGTGTTTCAACTGAAGAGTGCCTTCCGTCCGACGGGCGATCAGCCCGAGGCGATCGAGGCTCTGGTGCGCGGTGTTGCCGAGGGACGGCGGGCGCAAACCCTTCTCGGCGTGACCGGCTCCGGCAAGACCTTCACGATGGCGAACGTCATTGCACGGTGCGGCCGCCCAACGCTCATCCTTGAGCCGAACAAGACGCTGGCGGCGCAGGTCTGCTCCGAGCTGCGCGAATTCTTCCCGAACAATGCGGTTGAGTTCTTTGTTTCCTATTACGACTATTACCAGCCCGAGGCGTATATCCCGGGGCAGGATATGTATATCGAAAAGGACGCTCTTATCAACGATGAGATCGACCAGCTCCGCCACAGCGCGACGAGCTCGCTCTACGAGAGGCGGGACGTCATTATCGTGGCCTCGGTATCCTGCATCTATTCGCTCGGCGATCCGGCCGAATACGGGGACCTGCTCGTTTCGATCCGTGTCGGTCAGGAGATGTCACGCGAGGAGCTTCTCCGCCGCCTTGTGGCCATCAGCTATGCGCGCAACGACCTTGCGCTTTCACGCGGGAAATTCCGCGTGCATGGGGATACCGTTGAGGTGGTGCCGGCCTCGTTCGGCGAGAACGCGCTGCGTATCGAGTTCTTCGGTGACGAGATCGAGCGCATCAGTGAGGTGAACACCGTGACGGGCGCCGTTTTGCGCTCGCTCTCGTACGTGGCCATCTTCCCCGCCACGCACTACGCCGTGTCGGACGAGCATCGCCACCGGGCGCTCGCGGAGATCGAGCGCGAGATGCGCGAGCGCGTGGAATACTTCCGCGCGCGGGATATGCTGCTTGAGGCACAGCGCATCGAGCAGAGGACGCTCTACGACCTTGAGATGCTCCGCGAGGTGGGATTCTGCTCCGGAGTCGAGAACTATTCGCGCGTTCTTTCGGGGCGGCCTGCGGGCTCTACCCCTTATACCCTTTTAGACTACTTCCCGAAGGACTATCTCCTTTTCATTGACGAATCGCACGTAACGGTGCCGCAGGTGCGCGGCATGTCGGGCGGCGATACGGCGCGCAAGAAAAATCTCATTGATTACGGCTTCCGCCTCCCGTCGGCCTACGACAACCGCCCCCTGCGCTTTTCGGAATTTGAGGAGAGGATGGGGCAGACCGTGTTTGTCAGTGCGACACCGGGGCCTTACGAGGAGGAGCATACCGAGGGCGTGGCCGAGCAGCTGATCCGACCGACGGGGCTTGTCGATCCTGAGATCCTTGTGCGGCCGATCGAGGGGCAGGTGGATGACCTTGTCGGCGAGATCCGCCGTGTGACCGAGCGCGAGGAACGCGCGCTCGTGACCACGCTGACCACCAAAATGGCCGAGGATCTGACCGATTATCTTGCCTCCCTCGGCATCCGCGTGAAGTATATCCACCACAAGGTCGACACGATGGAGCGCATGGAGATCATCCGCGATCTGCGCCTTGGAAAATTCGACGTCCTCGTCGGCATCAATCTGCTCCGCGAGGGGCTTGACATCCCCGAGGTGGCGCTCGTGGCGGTGCTGGATGCCGACAAGGAGGGCTTTTTGCGGTCGGCGACCTCGCTCATCCAGACGGTGGGGCGCGCGGCCAGAAATGCAAACGGCCGCTGTGTGATGTACGCCGACACGGTGACAGGCTCCATGAAGCGCGCGATCGACGAGACCGAGCGCCGCCGCGCGGTGCAGATCGCCTACAACGAGGCCCACGGCATCACGCCGAGGACGGTCATGAAGGAGGTCCGCGATCCGATTGCCCTCGGCCGTGCCGAGGAGGCACCGACGAAGGGGGCCGAAAGGAAGAAAACACTCTCACCGAAGGAGCGCGAGAGGACGATCGAGCGCCTGCGCGCCGAGATGCGCGATGCCGCACGCCGCCTCGAATTCGAGAGGGCGGCGTACCTGCGCGACCGTATCCGTGAGCTTGAGGAAGAAAAAAAGTAAAAGAGGAAGCCTATGGCGAAATACATTCGCATCCGGGGCGCCCGGGAAAATAATTTGAAGAATATCAGCGTGGACATCCCCCGCGATCGGCTGGTGGTGCTCACCGGCCTTTCGGGCTCCGGGAAGTCCTCACTCGCCTTCCAGACGCTCTATGCCGAGGGGCATCGCCGCTTTGTGGAGTCGCTCTCCTCCTATGCGCGCATGTTCTTAGGGCAGATGGACAAGCCCGACCTCGACTCGATCGAGGGGCTGTCGCCCGCCATTGCCATCGACCAGAAAACGACCTCCAAGAATCCGCGCTCGACCGTGGGCACCGTGACCGAGATCTACGATTATCTGCGCCTGCTGTACGCGCGCATCGGCATCCCGCACTGCCCTTATTGCGGCAAGGAGATCCGCCAGCAGTCGCTCGACCAGATCACCGAGCGCATTATGGCGCTCCCGGAGGGCACGCGCTTCCTGGTTCTTTCGCCGATGGTGCGCGAAAAGAAGGGGATGCACGAAAAGGTGCTGGAGGACGTGCGGCGGCGCGGGTACGCGCGTGTGCGTGTCGACGGCGAGATGCGCGATCTCACGGAGGAGATCTCGCTCGAAAAGAATCAGAAGCACACGATCGACGTCGTCATTGACCGCCTCGTGATGCGCCCCGATGTGCGCTCGCGCCTTTCCGACTCGGTGGAGGGGGCGCTGGCCCTCTCGGAGGGGAGGGTGATCATCGCCACCGTGCCGCGTGAGGGCGAGGGAGAGGAGATCGAATTCTCTCAGCGCTACGCGTGCGAGGAGCATGAGGTGAGCTTTGGCGAGCTTGAGCCGCGGATGTTCTCCTTCAATAATCCCCAGGGGGCCTGCCCCGATTGCGCCGGCCTCGGTGACACGCGGCGCATCTCCCCCGAGAGGCTGATCCCCGATAAGTCGCTCTCGCTCCGCGAGGGGGCGATCGTTTGCAACGGCTTTAAGACGATGGACGAGGAAAGCTGGATGGGACCGCTGGCGGCGGCCATGGGTGAGGACTTCGGATTTACGCTCGATACGCCGATCGCGGAGTATTCCGACAAGGCCTACCGCGCCCTTCTCTACGGCTCGCCGAAGAAATACCACGTCAGGCGCTACTTCGGCAAGGAGGAGCATGAGCAGTTCACCGCCTTTGAGGGCGTTATCAATACCATCGAGCGCCGCATGAGGATGAACGGCGTGATGGCCGAGGGATACGAGGACTTCATTGAGGAGATCCCCTGCCCGCGATGCCGCGGACGGCGGCTCTCCGACCATATCTTAGCCGTGACGGTCGGGGGACTCAACATCGACGAGATCACGCGCCTTTCGGTCGCGCGGATGCTCGATTTTGTCAATGCGCTCACGCTGACGCCGACCGAGGCGGCGATCGCCGAGGAGATCCTGAAGGAGATCCGCGCGCGGCTTGGCTTCCTTTGCAGTGTGGGGCTTGAGTATCTCGACCTTGCCAGAAAGGCGGGGACGCTGTCGGGCGGGGAAGCCCAGCGCATTCGCTTAGCGACACAGATCGGCTCGGCGCTCACGGGTGTCATGTATATCCTTGACGAGCCGTCCATCGGCCTCCATCAGCGCGACAACGATAAGCTGATCGGAACGCTTAAAAGCTTGCGTGATCTCGGCAACACCGTCATTGTGGTGGAGCATGACGAGGACACGATGCGGGAGGCCGACTATCTCATCGACATCGGCCCGGGGGCGGGCATCCACGGCGGCCACATCGTGGCGGCCGGAACGCCCGACGAGGTGGCCGCGACCGAGGACTCGCTGACCGGCGAGTATCTTTCCGGGCGGCGCGCCATTCCCGTACCGAGGACACGGCGGCCGGGGAACGGACACGCCGTCAGCATCCGTGGGGCGGCGCAGAACAACCTGAAGTCGATCGACGTTGACTTCCCTCTCGGGAAGCTCGTTGCCGTGACGGGCGTGTCGGGCTCGGGAAAATCCTCGCTGGTCAACACCATCCTGCGCGATACCCTGGCGCGCGATCTTAACCGTGCCATCACGCATCCCGGGAAATGCCGGAGCGTCACGGGGCAGGAGCATCTTGATAAGATCATCTCGATCGACCAGAGCCCCATCGGGCGGACACCGCGGTCGAACCCCGCAACCTACACGGGACTCTTCACCGACATCCGCACCCTCTTTGCAAAAACCGCCGATGCGCGCGCGAAGGGCTACGGCCCCGGGCGCTTCTCCTTCAACGTGCGGGGGGGACGGTGCGAGGCGTGTGAGGGGGACGGCGTGCGCTGCATTGAGATGCCCTTCCTCCCCGACGTGTACGTCAAGTGCGACGTTTGCCGGGGGATGCGCTATAACCGCGATACGTTGGACGTCCGCTATAAGGGAAAGAATATCTACGAGGTGCTGGAGATGACGGCCGAGGAGGGTGTTTCCTTCTTTGCGGGGATCCCCGCGATCTCGAAGCGCCTTAAGACGATGTGCGACGTGGGGCTTGGGTATATCAAGATCGGACAGTCCTCGACCACTCTCTCGGGGGGTGAGGCACAGAGGATCAAACTCGCGACCGAGCTTTCAAAGCGTGATACCGGGCGCACGCTCTATATTCTTGACGAGCCGACGACGGGGCTCCACACCGATGACGTTGCCCGCCTTGTCAGCATCCTGCACCGCCTTTGCGATGCAGGCAACACCGTGGTGGTGATCGAGCATAACCTTGACCTCATCAAGACCGCCGATCACATCATTGACCTCGGCCCCGAGGGGGGCGAGGGCGGCGGCACCGTGGTCGCCACGGGAACGCCCGAGGAGGTGGCCGCTGTCGATGGCTCGTACACCGGGCAATATCTTAGACAGAAGCTTTCGTTGGGAAAGTAAGGTTTACAAATATTAAATATCCCCCCGTGGAACGGGGGGATATTTAATATTTAGGTAAAACCCTAAATGCTACCGGCGACGCGTCACGTGCTCCTTTTGTTGGCCTGCCGGCCATGCATTTGTTATTAGCACCCCACAAAC
>JAZQVJ010000191.1:0-2122 GCA_045631785.1 Eubacteriales bacterium | reverse complement strand
CTTTTCCGCAAATTCTGCCTCGCGCTCCCTGCTCACGGCGGCTTCTTCCTGCATGCCGCGTGCCTCGCGGTGGACGGGCGCGGCATCGCCGTGACCGCCCCCAGCGGTGTCGGCAAATCGACGCATGCGGCCAACTGGCGCGCCCTCCTTGGCGAGCGCTGTCGGATCGTCAACGGCGACAAGCCGCTTCTGCGCCGTGCCGATGACGGCTTTCTCGCTTACGGCTCTCCCTTCGCGGGGAAGGAAGGCTGGCACGAGAACACCTCGGTGCCGATGTCGGCCATCCTTTTTCTCGAGCGCGGCGAGAGCAACGCCATCACGCCCATCGCCCCCGCCGATGCCTTCCCGCTTCTGTTTGCCGCCACCCTCCCTCCGCGGGATGAGGCCGGCCTCGCACTTCTCCTCCCCCTGCTTTCCGACCTTCTTTCACGTGTCGCGCTGTATCGGCTCACCTGCACCAAGGACGTGAGCGCGGCCGCCCTCGCTTACAAAACTCTGTTCCAAAAGGAGACTGCAGAATGAAACGCAAACCCGGCTTTATCCTTGAGACCGTGGGAAACGACACCTACGCCGTCGCCGTCACCAAGGAGGCGGCGGGCATCGGCTCAATGATCCGCCTAAACCCCACCGCCGCCACTCTCTTTGCCCTTCTTGAAACCGACACCGACGAGGGCACGCTCATCGCCGCCCTTGCCGAGAAATACGACGTCACCGAGGAGGTCGCGGCACGTGACCTTGCCGCCTTCCTCGCGGGACTGCGGGAGGCGGATCTCCTTGATTGACAAGCGCAAGACCGAGGAGCTTTTGCCGTTTATGGAGGCGGCCTTTGCCGTCGGGGGCTACTTCCGCCTTTATCCCTCCGGTCGATCAATGCTCCCACTTCTGCGCGAGGGGACCGATTCGGTCCTCCTTGCCCGCCCCGACGTCATCCGCCGCGGCGATATCCTTCTCGTTCGTACTGAGGACGGCTTTCTCCTGCACCGCGCCGTCGCCACGGGCGATGAGGGGATCACCCTATGCGGTGATGCGCTAACTACCGCCGAGGGCCCCTTCCCGAGGGAGGCCGTCCTTGCCCGTGTCGTCCGCGTCTTTCGCGGTGAGCGCACCCTCGACCCCGGCTCGCTCCGCCTGCGTGCCTACGCCGCGCGCCGCAGCCTCCGCCGCTGTCTGCACCGTCTTTTCCGATCATAAAAACGCCGCATAGTGAACCGAGTGAGGCTCACGTCATTGCGGCGTTTTTTAATACTTATTTTTCTTTTCCTTCAATATCTTATAAAGACTGCGGTAGCTCTCGTGGCGCGAGGGCGCGATGCGCCCCTCTCGCACGGCGGCGGCCACACCGCATTCGACCTCCCCCGTATGCGTGCAGTCGGCATAGCGGCAGAGCTCAAGCTCACGCCCGAATTCCGGGAAGTTCTCCGGCAGATCCTCAAGCGTAAAGAAGTCAAAGCGCAGAAAGTCCAGCATGCTGAAGCCGGGAGTATCGGCCAAAAGACCGCCGCCCGGCGTCACAAAAAGCTCCACGCTCCGTGTCGTATGGCGGCCGCGCGCGATCTTGCGGCTGATGTCCCCCGTCGCCAGTGCCAGTGAAGGAAACAGGCGGTTGAGGAGCGTCGATTTCCCGACGCCGCTGGCCCCGGCAAAGGCGGCAAGCCGCCCCTCCCTCACGTGGGCATCGATGTAGGCCGACAGCTCGGCCGTGTCCCTCTCGGGAGAAAGCACAAAAACCGGAAAGCCCGCACCGCGATAGATCGCTGCCAGCGCCTCGGCGGCCTCATCGTCAATATCGGCCTTCGTAACGACGAGGGCGGGCGTGATGCCGTTATGAACCGCGATCGCCGTCAGCTTATCGAGGGTATCGAGCGAGGGTGACGGATGGCTGGCCGCCGTCACAATAAACAGCTCGTCAAGATTGGCAAGCGGCGGGCGCACAAGTGCCGAGCGCCGCGGGAGGATCCTTTCGATCACCGCCTCGTCGCCCTCCTCGCGCACAAGGCAAAGGTCGCCGACAAGGAGCTTTTCATCGTCGCGCCGCAGGACACCGCGGCCGCGGCAGGAAACACGCCTCTCGCCCTCGCCCTCAAGGATACGGACCTCATAGAGTCCGCCGACACCGCGCATC
>JAZQVJ010000190.1:0-3496 GCA_045631785.1 Eubacteriales bacterium | reverse complement strand
CCTCAACCTCCTCAAGACGGGCATCGGGGCGGTCGATCTTGTTGACGACCACGATGACGCGGTGGTTGAGCGAGAGGGCGCGCTCCAGCACAAAGCGCGTCTGGGGCATCGGTCCCTCGGCAGCATCGACGAGAAGGATAACGCCGTTCACCATCTTAAGGATACGCTCGACCTCACCGCCAAAGTCGGCGTGGCCGGGGGTATCGACGATGTTGATCTTGGTGTCCTTGTAATAGACAGCGGTATTCTTCGCAAGGATGGTGATCCCGCGCTCTCTTTCAATGTCGTTGGAGTCCATCACGCGGTCGACCGTCTCCTGATTCTCACGGTAGATGCCGCCCTGGCGGAGCATCTCGTCGACGAGGGTGGTCTTGCCGTGGTCAACGTGGGCAATGATGGCAACGTTGCGTAAATCGTTACGTTTCAACTTTCTTTCCTCTTTTTATAAGCATTTAACTCAAATATTATATCACATCGCGCAAAAAATTCAATCCCTTTTGCGAAAAAAATCGGCTTGCGGAAAAATCGAAGGGTGCGTGCGCTTGACAAAAACGGCAAAGCCGTGTATAATCAAGTCGCAAGTGTGTGGCGCGGCCGCGCGATACCACGCCGAAAGGTAGTATCGTGAGGAAAGTCCGGGCTTCATAGGGGAAGGATAACGGATAACGTCCGCCGAGGGTGACCTCCGGGAAAGTGCAACAGAAATAAACCGCCGCGCAAGCGGTAAGGATGGAAAGGCGAGGTAAGAGCTCACCGATCCTGCGGTGACGCGGGATGCCATGTAAACCCTATCCGAAGCAACGCCTTTGGGGGCGCGCAAGCGCCACGGCTCCCCGCCGATCCCGATGGCGGCAGGAGGCAGCTCCGAGCCGTGCGGTAACGCACGGCAAAGATAGATGGTCGCGGCCCACGCAAGTGGGTACAGAACCCGGCTTACAAGCACAGTTGCAGAGAGGGCTTTTGCCCTCTCTTTTTTTGGTAAACAAAAACCACGCGCAAGGAGCGTGGTGGGGGAGAGGTTTACCGATGCTCGGAAAATAGGCCTCCCCTGTGCAAGGGGAGGGGGACCGCAAAGCGGTGGAGGGACTGTGCCCCTGCCGTAGCTGCCCTTAGGAATATGCTATGATTGTGCGATGGGGCTCCGGTCATATTGCCCTCCTCCGGGCAAACGAAACTTCAAAAATCAACCGATAGGGCGGATTTTTGATTAGCTGAGTTGCAGAGAGCAAAGCGCCGCGGAGGGGTAGGGGAGGAGAACGCGGTAGTAAAGAAACCGCCATACGCCTCCACGAAGCCCCTTGCCACTCTCACCCCCACGCGCTCTACCCCCGCGCGCTCCGCCCCTTCGCGCTCCGCCTCCCCCCCGCACTCCGCCTCCCCTCGGCACGTATTGTAAACAAAACCTTGCCAATAAACCTGTTTCAAACCCGTGAGCAAAAAAATAAACCCGTCGAAATATTTGTTTTTCTTCGTCAAAAGCCGCGTTCCTTCACCTTCTATTTATGAACACGCCGTGACATAACAGTGAAAAAGCTCTTACCGAAGGAATTTTTGTGTGATATGACAAAAATCGCTTGAGGGCTTTACAAGTCTTCCTTTTTGTGCTATACTTGTTCTCAAATTAAAAGAAATGAAAGGACTCCTAAAAATTATGGAAAGCAAGAAGCAGAGCTTTTGGGACAAATTCTGTGCGTTTTTAGCACGCAAGGATATTGTGTTTTCGGGCAAGCGTTACGGGATCGATGCCCTCGGCGCGATGGCGCTCGGCCTTTTTGGCTCGCTCCTGATCGCCACCATCTTCAACGCGATCGGGCTGATCCCCTTCCTTTCCTTCTTTAAGACCATAGGCGGCTACGGTGCCTCGGCTGCGGGCTGCGCCATGGCCGTGGCTATTGCCTATGCCTTGAAAGCGCCGCCCCTTGTGATGTATTCCTCGGCGCTTGTCGGCATGATCGCCAATGGCCAGGGGGGCGCGGGCGGTCCGCTGGCCGTCCTTCTCATCACCATCGTTGCTGTGGAGTTCGGCAAGGCGGTGTCGAAGGAGACCAAGGTCGATATCCTTGTCACTCCCTTTGTCACGGTGTTCGTTGGCGGTGGGCTTGCCGTTCTGCTTGCCAAGTACATCGGCATCCTCGTTGGCTACGTTGGCAGCTTTATCGGCTGGGCGACTCTGCAGCAGCCCTTCGTGATGGGTGTGCTGGTTTCTCTGGTTGTGGGTATTGCTCTCACCTTGCCCATCAGCTCGGCGGCCATCTGTGCCGCCATCGGCCTTTCGGGTGCGGCGGTCGGCGGTGTCATTCCCGAGAATGCCGAGGGGCTGGCGCTTGCCGGCGGTGCGGCGGTGGCCGGCTGCTGCGCGCACATGGTCGGCTTTGCCGTGATGAGCTTCCGCGAGAACCGTTGGGGCGGGCTTGTTTCGCAGGGCATCGGCACCAGTATGCTCCAGATGCCAAACCTTATCAAAAACCCCCGTCTCTGGATCCCCCCGGTGGTGGCCTCTGCTGTGACGGGCCCTCTTGCCACTTGTCTTTTCGATGTTCGCATGTACGGCGCGGCTATCAACTCGGGGATGGGCACCTGCGGTCTTTTAGGCCCCATCGGTATCATCCTCGGCTGGTACGGCGGTGAATATCCCGATGCTGTCGGCTTCGTCGATTGGCTTGGCCTTATCCTCATCTGCTTTATCCTTCCTGCGGTGCTTTGCTGGGCGCTTGGGCTGCTTCTGCGCCGCCTCGGCTGGATCCGCGAAAACGATCTGCTTTTGCAGTAAAAAAAGAACCGATCTCAAACGAGATCGGTTCTTTTTTTACTGCCCCTCGGGCAGCTTGCAAACGTCCACCCATTCGCACCTGCCAACGAAGCCTTCAAGCTCATCGGGTGTGACCTCGACGGCACTGTTGGAGCTGCCTGCGGCGGGGAACACGGTCGGGAAGCGGCGAAGGCTCTCATCAAGGTAGACGCGCACTCCCTCGGCAACGGCAAAGGGACATACCCCCCCGACGGCATGGCCGACGGCGGCGGCCACCTCCTCATGCGGAAGCATCCGCGCCTTCTCACCGAAGAAGTCCTTGTATTTGCGGTTGTCGATCCTTGCATCTCCCGCCGCCACGATAAGGATAACACCGCCGGAAAGACCAAAGGAAAGCGTTTTGGCAATGCGCGCGGGGGCGCAGCCGAGGGCGGCGGCGGCCAGCTCGACCGTGGCACTTGATACCGGGAATTCACGGATACGCTCCTCAGCACCCAAAGTGCGGAGGTAGTCGCGCACCTTTTCTATCGACATAATGAGCCCACCTTCGTTTTTCATTATCCCCATTATACCAAAGAGGAAGAAAAACGGCAAGGGCTTTTTCTCTTTTTCCCGCCTGCGCCTGAAAATCAGACGATCTCCACGCGATAGGCATTCATCCATTCATCCAGCTCGATGAGCCAACCAAGGAGCTGAGGGCGGGCCATCAGCTGGCCGAACCAGGTCACGTTCTCCCCGGCCATGAGG